>JAUXJB010000003.1 GCA_030624945.1 Deltaproteobacteria bacterium
GATCTCCGGAATAGACACGAGCGAGGCGCGCAAGCTCGCAGGTGTCCACGCGGTCCTGACGGCAGAGGATCTGGCCGCGGCGCGACCGGAGGACCTGGTCCCCACGATGTTCGCACCGATGCTGACCATGGTCCGGATACCCCCGTTGCGGGCGCTGGCGGACGGCGACGTCCGGTTCGCGGGCGAGCCCGTCGCGCTCGTGGTTGCGGAGAACCGCTACCTGGCCGAGGACGCCTGCGAGCTCGTCGAGGTCGACTACGATCCACTCCCTCCGGTCGTCGACTTCGAGCGAGCCGCCGAGGACTGCGACAACCTGGTGCACCCGGAGCTGGGGACGAACGTCGCCAGCCAGATGGACTCCCCGCCCGAGCCGGAGCTGGCCGAGCTCCTCCGCAGCGCTCCCCACGTCGTGACCCGCACCTTCTACCAGGGCCGCCAGGCCCCCCTGCCTATGGAGACGCGCGGCCTGGTCGCGAGCTGGGATCCCCTGGGCGATGGGCTGCGGGTGTGGATCTCCAGCCAGCACTCCCACGAAGTCCGCCTGGCCGCCGCCCGACTCCTGGACATACCCGAGCATCGGATCCGGGTCACGACAGGTGATGTCGGGGGAGGCTTCGGCCAGAAGATGTTCCTGGCTCGCGAGGAAGCGTGCGTCATCCTCGCCTGCCACCATCTGGAGCAGCCGATCAAATGGATCGAGGACCGTCAGGAGAATCTCATCGCGGCCACCCACGCCCGTCTCGACCGCGTGACGGTAACCCTGGCGCTCGACGAGGAGGGACGGATCCTCGGCGCGAACGTCGACCACCTCGACGACACGGGCGCGTTTCCCCAGTACGGCATTCCCTCCGGGGGCGGGATCGGAGCGGCACTGGGCGGCCCCTACCGGATGCCTCGGATCTCCTCGTCGCACATGACGGTCTGGACGAACACCTGCGGCCGCGGGGCCTATCGCGGCCCGTGGATGGTGGAGACCCTGGCTCGCGAGCACATGATGGACGCCACGGCCCGCGCCATCGGCATGGATCCCTTGGAGTTTCGCCGCAAGAACGTGATCCGGTCGGATGAGCTGCCCTTCAAGACCGCAGGTGGGGCCGTCTACGAGGATATCTCGGCAGACGAGACGCTGGAGCAGGCGGCCGCCATGGTCGACTACGAGGCGTTCCGGCGCGAGCAGGCGGAGGCGCGCGAGCAAGGGCGCTACCTCGGCATCGGGTTCAGCCTCTACATCGAGCCCTCGGCGATGCCCCAGCTCATGCAGGGCGCCACGGTGCGCGTCGAGCCCACCGGCAAGGTGACCGTACTGATGGGCACGAACTCGCACGGTCAGAGCATCGAGACCACCATGGCCCAGGTCGTCGCCGACGAGATGGGCGTCGCGATCGAGGACGTGAGCGTGGTGCAGGGCGACACGGCGACACCGTTCGGCAGCGGGACGGGCGGCAGCACGACGGCCGTGCTGGCCGGGGGTGCCGCACGTCAGGCCTCCGCGAAGGTGCGGGAGAAGCTGATCGACATCGCCGCCCACCTCATCGAGGCAGCTCCGCGGGACCTCGAGATCGAGAGCGGCGCGATCTCGGTTCGCGGCACGCCGGCCCGTCACATCGCGGTCGCCGAAGTCGCCAGCGTGGCCTATCACGAGCGCCACCGACTGCCCCCCGACATCAGCCCGGGTCTGGAGGCGACCGCGCACTTCCACACCTCGCGACCCTGTTACTCCAACTCGTGCCACGCGTGCGTCTGCGAGGTCGACATCGGAACCGGCAAGGTGAAGCTCCTGCGGTACATCGTGAGCGAGGACTGTGGCGTGATGATCAACCCCATGGTGGTGGAGGGACAGATCGCCGGGGGCGTCGCCCAGGGCATCGCGGGGGCACTCTACGAGCACATGCGTTACGACGAGGACGGGAACCCTCTGACGGCGACGCTGCTGGACTACCTGCCACCTACGGCCGCGGAGATCCCCGAGCTCGAGTACGGCCACATCGAGACCCCGTCGTGGGCTCCCGGGGGCCACAAGGGCATGGGGGAGGGCGGCGCGATCGGAGCGCCTTCTGCCGTCTTCAACGCGGTGGCGGATGCCCTGGCGCCCCTGGGGGTCGAGCTCCAGAGACTCCCCCTCGATCCCAACGCGCTGTTCGAGGCCCTCGAGGCGGCCGGTCACCGGGTGGGCGTCCAGACGCGTTGAGCGCTCAGCGCGAAGCCCCTATCCTGCAGTTCCGCCGGCCCCCCGGCCGCAATGCCGGGACCCTGGAGGAGAGCTGTCCCCGTTGGTGACGATTCCGGAAAAGTACGACCACGAGACCGTCGAGCGCACCTGGAGGGAGCGCTGGGCGGCTCGAGATCTCTATCGCTGGGACCCCACGCGCCCTCGGGAAGAGACGTTCGTGGTGGACACGCCTCCGCTCACGGTCTCGGGTTCGCTCCACATCGGGCACGTGTTCAGCTACACGCACCAGGACCTGATCGTCCGCTACCAGCGGATGTGCGGCAAGAACATCGCGTACCCGATGGGCTGGGACGACAACGGCTTGCCGACCGAGCGACGCGTGCAGAACGCCTTCGGAATCCGACCGAATCCCGCCCTGCCCTACGACCCGGACTGGCAGCCACGCCGGGACAAGGGCAAGAAAGAGCCGGTGGAGGAGGTCTCGCGCCGCAACTTCATCGAGGCTTGCGCGCTGGTCACCGAAGAGGATGAGCAAGCCTTCGAAGAGCTGTTGCGCCATCTCGGGCTCTCCGTCGACTGGCACCAGCTGTACGCGACGATCGATTCGCACTGCCGCCGCATGGCGCAGCTGAGCTTCCTGGACCTCGTCGAGAAGGGAGAGGTGTACCAGAGCCTCTCTCCCACGATGTGGGATGTCGACTTCCATACGGCCGTGGCACAGGCGGAGATCGAGGACCGCGAGAGACCGGGTGCCTACCACGACATCCGCTTCGAGATCGAGGGAGGGGGCGAGCTCGTCATATCTACCACGCGGCCCGAGCTGCTCGGCGCGTGCATCGCCGTGGTCGCGCACCCGGACGACGATCGCTATCGGGAGCTGTTCGGAAAGAGGGCGATCGTTCCCCTGTTCCGCAGCGCCGTGCCCATCCTGCCCGGCGAGCACGCGGACCCCGAGAAGGGGACGGGCATCCTGATGGTCTGCACGTTCGGGGACCTGGCCGACGTCGAGTTCTGGCGCGCGAGCGAGCTTCCGCTCAAGCAGCTCCTCGACAGGAACGGGCGGCTACGCCCCGTCCGCTTTGGGGAGGACCCATTCCCCAGTCTCGATCCCGAGTCGGCTCAGTCGGCCTACGGGGAGCTCGAGGGCCTCAGCGTGACACAGGCGCGCAAGCGGATCGTCGAGCTGCTTCGCGACGAGGACGAGCTCGTCGCGGATCCCGAGCCTATCTCGCATCCCGTGAAGTTCTACGAGCGCGGCCAGCGCCCGCTCGAGTTCGTCCCCACGCGTCAGTGGTTCGTCCGGATCCTCGAGCACAAGGAGCAGCTGATCGAGCAGGGCCGCAAGATCCAGTGGCACCCGGACTACATGCGCGCGCGCTACGAGGACTGGGTTCGCGGCCTGAACCAGGACTGGTGCATCAGCCGCCAGCGCTACTCCGGCGTGCCGTTTCCGGTCTGGTACCCGCTCTCCGACGCCGGTCAAACCGAGTACGACCGACCCATCTTCGCGACGGAGGATCCGCTGCCGGTCGATCCCGCGTCCGACACGCCACCGGGCTACGCGGAGTCGCAGCGCGGCGAGCCCGGCGGTTTCTGCGGAGACCCCGACGTGATGGACACCTGGGCCACCTCGTCGCTCACGCCCCAGATCATGAGCCACTGGAAGCTCGACCCCGAGCGACACGCCCGCCTCTTTCCGATGGACGTGCGCCCGCAGGGGCACGACATCATCCGGACCTGGGCCTTCTACACGATCGTGAAAGCATGGATGCACGAGCGGGAGGTGCCCTGGCACCACGCCATGATCAGCGGCTGGATCTTGGATCCCGACCGCAAGAAGATGAGCAAGTCCCTGGGCAATGTGGTCACCCCGGACGATATCCTGGTCGAGAACTCCGCCGATGCCGTCCGCTACTGGGCGGCGCGCGGGCGCCTCGGAGCCGACACGGCTCTCGACCCGAAGGTCTTCAAGCTCGGCAAGCGGCTGACGACCAAGCTCTTCAACGCGAGCCGCTTCGTACTCTCGCGAATCGGCGAGGGCGGAACCGCCGCTGCCGAGCCGTCGCAGATCGTCGAGCCCCTCGACGTGGACTTCGTGTCGCGTCTGCGCGCCGTGGTGGAGGAGGCCGGCCGCGCCATGGAGCGTTTCGAGTACACCAGTGCCCTGCAGGCGATCGAAGGGGCGTTCTGGGAGTTCTGCGACAACTACCTGGAGCTCGTGAAGGGCCGCTCCTATGCGAATGAAGATGGACCCGGCCGCCGCTCGGCCAACGCCACCCTGCAACTCGCCCTGCGCACCTTCGTGCGCCTCTTCGCGCCCTTCCTGCCCTTCGTCTGCGAGGAGATCTGGTCCTGGCGCTTCGCCGGCGAGGGTCGCGAGCGCTCGGTCCACACGGCTCCCTGGCCCACAGACGCGGAGTGGGCGCTGGTTCCGGCCGCCGACGGTGCCTCCCGCTACGCCTGCGCGGTCGAGATCAGCCAGAAGATCCGCGCCGCGAAGACCCGCGCCCGCCGCAGCCTGCGCTGGCCCGTCGAGCAGCTCGAGGTCGCCGGCAACGAGGAGAACATCGCGGCCCTGCGCGAGGTCCTCGCCGACGTGCTAGCGGCGGGAACAATCGCAGAAGACCGCTGCCACATCGAGCCCGGCCCGCCACCCGAAACCGAACGCTTCGCGGTCACCGTCGCCCTCGCGGACGAGTAGCTCTCGACGGGACCTGGCAGACCCGCTGTCCTGTTCTGCGAGCGCACTCCCGGAACAGGACGCTAGTAGCGCTTGGAGCGGAATCGATCGCCGATCAGGACCTCGGTGCGCGCGCGGGTCACGAGCGCAAGCGAGGTCTTCTCCGACACCTTGACGACGAAGGCGGCGCCGATCACGTCGTCGGGCACCAGGACCTTCTCGAGGGTCTGGGGGTCGCGGGCGTCGCGGGCGGCCCGGAAGATCTCGAAGCGGCGGCCCGGCGTGATCCCTTCGCGCAGGCCCCGGTCCAGCACGACCAGATCGCCGACACTGCTGCGAATGCGGTAGGGCTGGTAGGCGAGGACTCTTCCCTCGACCCGATCTTCGGAGTGGACCTCCGTGAACTCCGACGGCTGCTCCTCGTAGGGCATCACCCGATCGCCGGGCTCGATCTCCGAATAGGAGGCGGTGATCCTCACGAAGGACGACTGGGGATGGATCTCCGTGACCTCGGCGCGGCCCAGGATCTGCACGAAGTAGCCCAGCACTTCCAGGGTCTCGGGATGGACGACCCGCCGGATGGTCCGGAAGATGGTGAGGGCATCGCCCATGTGGGTCTTGCCCTCGCCGAGGCTGACGATGACGCGCTGCCCCTGCGAGGACCAGTAGTGAGGCTCGTGACTGCCCATCACCGCAGCCGTGCCCGTGTACTGGATATCGCTGATGAGTCCGTAGCGATGCAGTCCGGAGAAGCGAAGCACGCGTCGCGTGCCGGTCTCCCCTTGATCGAGCGCCGCGAAGGGATCGTCTCGCGAGGGGACCTCCTCGTCCTCCTCCGTGGGGGCGGCCGGCAGCTGGAGCAGAGGGCCGGAGAACTGCTCGGAGGCGTATTCCGTGCCGTCGGTGCCGTCCGTGCCGTCCGTGCCGTCCCATGCGGTATCGGAGCCGTCCGGGTCGTCGAGCAGGGAGGCCTCCAGCGCCTCGCGGTCGACGCTCCCATCGGCCAGCGCTTTCCGCAGCCGCTCCGCCTCCTCGGGAGTGAGCTTCCGCATCAGCCGCTCGCTGATCCAGACCTCGTCCCTGGGATAGATCAGGTGGGGATTCTGGATCTCTTCGTTCTCACCCCAGACGGAGGGCCAGATCCACGGCGTGCCCAGATAGGCGTTGGAGATGTGCCAGAGCGTGTCGCCCCTCACGACGACGTGGATGTAGCCCTTCTCGCCTTCCCGGACCCCGACGTTGTGCTGGGGCTCCACCGGGGGCGCCGCCGACGACAGCCCGGGAAACGTGAGGACGAGCGCGACAAGTGTGATGAGCCAGAACGAGGGCATAGGGATTCCCCTTCCGCGGGAAAACATCGGCAGTCCGGAAAGCACGCTTGAGACGTGGTGTCGTCGGTCCCGAACTCCTAGCCGGCTCCCGAGCGGTTCTTTCGCCAGCGCGGATGGGTGATCCCCAGGCGCTGCACGCGGTAGTTCAGCTTGCGCCGGCTCATGCGCAGCAAGGCGGCCGCGTCCTTCTGTACCCAGTCTGCATGTTCGAGAGCCTGTAGGACGAGCGAGCGCTCGACCTCCCGGTAGTCGATGCCGCCGGGCGGCAGGCGGAACGCCGGAGCGACATCCGCCCTCTCGTAATCCGGCGCCTCCAGGCACAGATCCGAGCTCTCGACGCGCTCGGAGTCGCCCATCAGCACCGCTCTCTCGACCACGTTTCGGAGCTCCCGGACGTTCCCGGGCCAGCTGTGCCGGTGCAGAACTTCCATCGCCTCTGGCGAGAAGCCCCGCTTGGGTCGCGACTCCGAGCGGTTGAACTCGCGCAGGAACTCACAGGCCAGCTCCGCGATGTCGCCTGTGCGCTGGCGCAGCGGGGGGAGTCGGATGGTGATGACGTTGAGCCGGAAGAGCAGCTCCGCTCGGAAAGTTCCGGCCCGAATCATCTCGCGCAGATCCTGGTTCGTCGCGGCGATCACCCTCACGTCGACCCGAATGGGCTCGCCACCGCCGAGGCGTTCGAACTCCCGCTCCTGAAGCGCGCGCAGCACCTTCCCCTGGGTCCGCAGGCTCATGTCTCCGATCTCGTCCAGGAACAGGGTTCCGCCATCGGCTTCCTCGAAGCGCCCGAGACGCAGCCGGTCCGCTCCCGTGAAGGCGCCCCGCTCGTGCCCGAAAAGCTCACTCTCGAGCAGGGGATCCGGCAGCGCGGCGCAGTTCACACTGACCATCCTCTGCTCGCGCCGCGGTGAGTGCGCATGGATCGTGTTGGCCACCAGCTCCTTGCCCGTCCCGGTCTCGCCGATCACGAGTACGCTGGCGCGGGCGGCGGCGACCTTCTCGATCTGTCGTCGGACGGCCTGAATCTCCGGACCGGCGCCCAGGATCGCGCGCTCGCTGCGGGGCGGAGGTGCTTCGCCGCGCAAGCGTGCGAGCTCGGCGCGCATGCCGACCTGCTCGAGAGCCCGATCCAGCTTCAGGCCAAGCTCATCCAGATCAACGGGGGAAGCGACGGAGTCGTCGGCCCCCTGCTTGAGCGCGGCGACCTGGGTCTCCACGCTGTCCAGCGGACACAGGGCGAGGATGGCCGGTCGGGGGCTCTCCCCCGCCAGGCGCTGCAGCTCCGACTCCGCAAGCGGAAGCTCGAGGATCGCGGCCTGGGGAGCGCCTCCGCGGGCGTCTTCGAGCACCTCGTACCCCTGCCCGACGAGCCATTGCTCGATCACCGAGCGGGCGTCCGGGTTCCCACTGATCAAGACCACGCGCTGGCGCAACCGTCCCACCCGAGTTTCAAAAGTGCACTTCGCTATCGGTGCACCAGCTCGGGAAGTGAACGGGACTGCTACCGGCCGACTCCCTCGTAGCGGAAGCCGAGTCGCTCGACCTCGGCTCGCACGTAGACGTTCCGGAGATCTACGAGAACGGGGGTCGTCATGTAGGTACCGAGCCGGGCGAAGTCGAGGGAGCGGAACTCGTTCCACTCGGTGGCGAGGACCAGGCAATCGCTGTCCTTTGCCACGTCGTACGCATCGTCGCAAAAAGCCACGTCCGCGAGCTCCAGAGCGGCCGTGGCCATCGCCTGCGGATCGAAGCAGCGCACCCTGGCCCCGCTCGCCTGGAGTCGCCGGATGATCTCGAGCGCGGGGGAGTCGCGAACGTCATCGGTATTCGGCTTGTAGGAGAGGCCGAGCACGCCCACGGTCTTGCCGGACAGCCCCCCGATCGCCTCGGAGATCTTCTCGACCATGCGCTGCGTCTGCGCCTCGTTGACCGCGACCGTCGCGGAGACGATGCGCTGCTCGACGCCGAACTCGCGACTGAAGCTCACGAGCGAGCGCGTGTCCTTGGGGAAGCACGAGCCCCCGTAGCCGGGACCGGGGTGCAGGAACTTACTGCTGATCCTGCCGTCCAGCCCCATCGCACGCGCAACGTGGTGGACGTCCGCGCCGACCTTCTCCGCCAGATTCGCGATCTCGTTGATGAAGCTCACCTTTGTGGCCAGGAACGCGTTCGAGGCGTACTTGATCAGCTCGGCGGTCGCGACGTTGGTGATGACGAAGGGCACCTCGATCAGGTAGAGCGGGCGGTAGAGATCCTTGAGGATCGCGATCGCCTCCTCGTCCTCCGCCCCTATGACGATGCGGTCCGGCCGCAGGAAATCCTCGACGGCGCTCCCCTCGCGCAAGAACTCGGGGTTCGAGACGACCGAGCAGCGATGCCGCCCGTTTCCCGAGGCCTGCATCGCGCCCTCGATCGTGCGCTTGACACGCTCGGTCGTGCGCACCGGTACGGTGCTCTTGGTCACGACCACCTTGTAACCATCGATACACTCACCGATGGTCTGCGAAACCGCGTCCACGTAGCTGAGATCCGTACTGCCGTCCGCCTGCGGCGGCGTGTTGACGGCGATGAAGATGACGAGGGCTCGCTCGACCGCTTCCCGGGTGTCCGTCGTGAAGCGCAGGCGGCCGTTGCGCGTGTTGCGCCGGACGATCTCCTCGAGACCCGGCTCGAAGATCGGGATGTCGCCGTCCTGGAGGCGGGCGATCTTGGCCTCGTCCTTGTCCGCACAGGTCACCCCGATGCCGAACTCGGCGAAGCAGGCCCCCGTGACGAGCCCGACATACCCCGTACCGATTACCGCGATGTTCATGACCGCTTCCACTTGCGCGCCAGCGCCTGGGGCCCCTCCCAGACCGCGATCCCGATCAGCACTCCCACCGCGTTGGCGCGAAAGTCCGCGAGCGATGCGATGCGACCGGGGACCGCCGACTGGAGCCACTCGCCGACGGCCGCGAAGGCCAGACACCCGGCGAGGGCGACCAGGATCCGGAATCGCGGTGGCCCGCCGAGCGCCCACAGGGTAACCCAGGACAGGCCCATGAACAGCGGTATGTGCACCAGGTCCAGGGTGTGCGCGGAGAGCCCCACGCGCGTGAGATCCCGGGCGGGTGTCCACGAGAGCACCAGGATCCCCCCGAGGTAGAGGAGGGCTACCGGCAGGCGCCGCAGCGCCGACGGGGCGCTTACAAAGGAGCGCAACCGTCCTCCTCGCGCAGCCAGCGGACGAACCTGTCCAGCCCCTCGCGGAGCTCCACGCGCGGCTCGTAGCCGAGCTCCGCCCGGGCGCGCTCGATTGAAGCCCAGGTGCGGGGCAGATCGCCGGTCTGCGCGGGGAGAATGCTGCGCTTCACGGCCACCCCGAGCGCGCGCTCGAGAGCAGCGATGGTTTCGTTCAGCGTCACGGGAACTCCCCGGCCCAGGTTGTACACGCGGTAGCCCTCGGCGCGATCGAGGGCACGCAGAACTCCATCGACCAGATCGGAGACGAACGTGAAGTCCCGCTCGCTCGTCCCATCGCCAAAGACCGGGATGGGCTCACCGGCGAGGGCGAGCCGGGCGAACTTGTGGATGGCGAGATCCGGGCGCTGCCGCGGGCCGTAGACCGTGAAGAAACGCAGGCAGGTGATCGGCAGGCCCGCGGTACGGTGGAAGGAGTGGCACAGCAGCTCTCCGCCGCGCTTGCTCGCCCCGTAGGGAGAGAGCGGCCGATCCGCCGGGTCGTCTTCCGCGAACGGCCCGCGCGGACGCTCGCCGTACACGCTCGAGGACGACGCAAAGACCACGCGCGAGACGCCGGCCTTGCTGGCCGCATCCAGGAGCGTCGCGGTACCCGTCATGTTGACGTCCATGTAGGCCGCGGGCTCGACGAGACTCGGGCGCACGCCCGCGCGTGCGGCGAGGTGGATCAGCGCATCCGGGCGAAGCTCGCGCAGGCAGCCCGCGACCCCGTCCGCGTCGCGGATGTCGACCTCCCAGAGTCCGGCGAACCCGGCGCTCTTGCGCGCGGTCTCCAGGTTGCGCTCCTTCCGCTCGCGCGGGTAGAAGTCGTGGAAGGAGTCGAGAACGCCGACCTCATCGGAGCGCTCGAGCAGGGCTTCCACGACGTGAGAGCCGATGGCGCCCGCCCCGCCCGTGACGAGTACCTTCATGGGTGAGAGCATAGCGTTCCGGGGAGTCCGGGGTTGCGCACCGACCTCGCCCGACGCCCAGGGCGCCGCTCACTCTGCCAGGCCGCACTCCTTGATCTTCAGCAGCAGCGTCTTGTAGCTCACTTCCAGAATCTTTGCGGCTTTCTTGCGATTCCAGTGCGTCTGGTAGAGAACGCGCCGCAGCGCCTTGCGCTCGGCCTCGCGCGCCGCGCGCTTGCCAATCTCGCGCAGGGACACGCCCTCTTCGGTCGGATCCAGCTCCGGCTCGTCCTCTTCCTCCGGAGTGCTCAGCAGTACGGGCCGCGCCGACCCGAAGATCTCCTCCGCGATGGCGTCCTCGCGCTGCAGAACGACGATACGCTTCACCATGTTCTCGAGCTCGCGCACGTTCCCTGGCCAGGCGTACTCCGCGAAGCCCTGGCTGAGATGGTCCGAAAGCGCGATGTACTCGCGACCGTACTCGCGACTGTACATCTCGAGAAAGTGGTCGGTGAGCACCCGGATCTCCTCCGGTCGCTCTCGCAACGGGGGAACCCGGACGTTCACCACGTTCAGCCGGTAGAAGAGATCCTCCCGAAACGCCCCCTTGCGGACCATCTCCTCGAGATTGCGGTTGGTGGCGGCCACCACGCGAACATCCACGCGCACGTCGACGTTGCCTCCAAGTCGCGAGAACTCGCCGTCCTGCAAGACTTGCAGGAGCTTTGCCTGGAGCTTGGGGCTCATCTCGCCAATTTCGTCGAGGAACATCGTCCCCCCACTGGCGACCTCGAACTTCCCGGGCTTGCGCGTGGTCGCGCCGGTGAAGGCCCCGCGTTCGTAGCCAAAGAGCTCGCTCTCCAACAGCTCCTCGGGCAGTGCGGCGCAGTTCACCTTGACGAAGCGGTTGGCCTTGCGTACGGATAGCTCGTGAACCGTCCGCGCGACGACCTCCTTGCCCACACCGCTCTCACCGTGGATCAGAACGGTCACGCCCGCATCGCCTATCTGCTCCAGGATCTCCCGGATTCTGCGCATGGACTCCGACGCCCAGAGGAAGGTCGGCCTGTCGCGCCCCGACGAGCTGCGTGACAGGTTGGACTCCTCGGCTTGCCGCCGGGACTCCAGCACGCGCTCGAGCGCGGACTCGAGCTCCGCCGCTTCGAACGGTTTGCCGATGTAGTCCGCGGCGCCGAGGTTCATCGCCTCGACCACGGTGCTCGCCTTGGATAACACGGAGAGCATGATCACGGGCACGTCCGGCAGGCGCCCCCGGAGCTCGCGCAGGGTCTCGAGCCCGTCCAGATCAGGCATCATGATGTCGAGCAGGATCGCGTCGGGATGCGCACCCTCCTCGAGCATCTCGAGGGCACGCGCGCCGCTTTCCGCCAGCAGGACGTCGTAGCCGGACGGCGACAGCAGGTTGCGGAGGTAGGTCCGGATTGCTTCCGCGGCGTCGATCACGAGTACCTGCTTGCGCGCGGGAACGCTCCTGGGTTGTCCGGGCCTCGACATGCCCTCTGTATCGGGCGCGGGTCTCCGCGGGCTTACCGAGGTGTGAACTTTTCGTTCCACCCCTACTGGCGCAACCTGCCGCAGCTGGCGCATGCTCTCCCCTGGAGGAGACAGCGGTCCCGGAATGGCGAAGGAACGGGCGACCAGGGAGCGATTGCGACAGCTCCTGCGCGAGCTGGCAGAGCACGACTACCGCTACCACGTGCTCGATGCCCCTACGATCTCCGACGCCGCGTACGATCGCCTGAAGCGCCAGGCCCTGGCGATCGAGGCGGAGCATCGGGAGTGGGTCGAGCCCGACTCGCCGACGCAGCGGGTCGGCGGTCAGCCGGCCGAGGGCTTCGCCACCGCGGAACACCGGGTTCCCATGCTCTCACTCGACAACGCCACCGGCCCGCAGGAGATCGAGGCGTTCGACGCGCGGATTCGCCGCCTGCTCGAGACCGATGAGCCCGTCACCTACACCGTCGAGCTGAAATACGACGGCGTCGCCGTCGAGCTGCTCTATCAAGACGGCATCTTCCGGCAGGGCTCTACCCGAGGGGATGGCCATATCGGGGAGGACATCACTCACAACTTGCGCACCGTGCGCTCGATCCCGCTACGCCTACGCACGAGCGATCCCCCCGACATCCTGGAGGTCCGAGGCGAGGTCTTCATGCCCCTGGACGAGTTCGCGCGCGTGAACCGCGACCGCCTGGAAGGCGGTCTCGAGCCCTTTGCGAATCCGCGCAACTCCACCGCCGGAACCCTGCGCCAGCTGGATCCCCAGGTCAGCGCCGCGCGGGGGCTCGATATCTTCATGTACGGAACCGGGCGCGGCGAGGCGAACCTCGGGGTCCGCTGCCACATGGACCTGATGGAGCGCCTGCGGGAGCTCGGCCTCAAGGTGAACCCCCGCCTCGAGCGGAACACGGGCATCGAGGGCGTGATCGAGTTCCACCGCAAGCTCGAGCGCGATCGCGATCAGCTCAACTACGAGGTCGACGGGTCGGTGGTCAAGGTGGACTCCTTCGAGCTGCGCGAGCGCCTCGGTCAGCTGACCCGTTCGCCACGCTGGGCGATCGCCTACAAGTTTCCGCCTCGCCAGGAGACGACCGTGGTTCGCGACATCCGGTTCCACGTCGGGCGCACCGGGGTGCTCACGCCGGTGGCGGTGCTCCAACCGGTCCCGATCGGCGGCGTCACCGTGGAGCACGCCTCGCTCCACAACCAGGACGAGATCGAGCGCCTCGATGTGCGGGTGGGCGACACGGTATTCGTGGAACGCGCCGGCGACGTGATTCCCAAGGTCATCAAGGTCGTGCGCGAGAAGCGGCCCGCCAGAACGAGGAAGGTTCGCCTGCCGGAGAAGTGCCCGGAGTGCGGCGCGGCCACGCTCCGCGCCGAGGGCGAGGTAGCGGTGCGCTGTCCCAACCTCGAGTGTCCCGCTCAGGTAAAGGAGCGGCTCCTGCACTTCGCCAGTCGGGGTGCGCTCGACGTCGACGGCCTGGGGGAGAAGCTGGTGGACCAGCTCGTGGAGCGCGGCCTCGCCAAACGGCCGTCGGACCTGTTCGAGCTCGACCTGGAGACGTTGGCCGGACTGGATCGTCTGGCGGAGAAGTCGGCGCAAAACCTGCTCGCCGCGCTCGAGCAGGCGCGTGACGCGAGTACCGCCCGCTTCCTCCACGCGCTCGGAATCCGGCACGTGGGGGAGCGCGTTGCAACCGTCCTGGCAGATGCATACCCCGATCTCGACCTTCTGGCGCGGGCGGAGACCGAGGAGCTCAGCGCGATCCACGAGATCGGCCCGACCATCGCGCAGACCGTGCGGGCGTTCTTCGACGACCGCTCGAATCGCCGGGAGTTCCAGCGCCTGCGGGAACGGCTGCGCCTCCGCGCCCCGACGGTAGCCCCGGGCTCCAGGAGGCTGGTCGGGAAGACCCTGGTCCTCACCGGCACGCTCTCCACCCCCCGCGCGGCCATCCGAGCCCGGATCATCGCGGCGGGCGGCAGGGTCATCGGCTCCGTATCCAAGAACACGGACTACCTCGTGGCGGGAGAAAACCCCGGGAGCAAGCTCACGAAGGCCGAGGAGCAGGGCGTCTCCGTCCTGGACGAAGCGGGTCTCGAAAAGCTCCTCTAGACCGTAGTTCTCACGGGTCGGCCGAATCGAGCTCGCGCTTGCGCTCCAAGACGTGCCGGTAGGCCTTGCTGCGCGGGAGTCCGAGCTCGCTGGCCAGTGTCCGCGCAACGTCGCGGGCGCTCTGCCCCGAGGCCAGCAGATGATCGATGCGCTCTCCGATGTCCAGAACCTCGCTATCGGGCTCGGACTCGGACGGGCCCTCGACGATCAGGGTGACCTCGCCCCGCGTCTCCTCGAGGCGGACCTCCCCGAGCCGCCCGCGCACGAATTCCTCGTGGAGCTTGGTGAGCTCGCGCGCCACGACGACCCGACGGGGCCCCAGTACGCGCCGCAGGTCCGCGAGCGTGTTGTTCACGCGTCCAGGCGCCTCGTACAACACGACCGTGCCGGGGAAGCGGGATACACGATCAAGTGTCGAAGTGCGCGCGCTCCCCTTGCGGGGCAGGAAGCCCTCGAACGCGAACGGCCTGGTGGCAAAGCCGCTGGCGACGAGACCCGTCAGCAGCGCGGACGGACCCGGGACGGGTACGACCTCCAGGCCCGCGGCGAGCGCGGCACGCACCAGTCCCGCGCCGGGATCCGAGAGGAGCGGGGTACCCGCGTCGGAGACCAGTGCGATCGAGTCCCCTGCCTCGAGGCGGGCGAGCAGCATCGGTATGCGGCGCGCCTCGTTGTGTGCGTGGAGGGAGAGACGGCGGGTTCGAATCCCGAAGCGCTGGCAGAGGCGCGCGGTCCGCCGCGTATCCTCGCAGGCGATGAGCGCCACCTCTCCCAGTGTGCGCAGCGCGCGCGCGCTCGCGTCCTCGAGGTTGCCGATCGGCGTGGCCACGACGTAGACGCGGCCCGGATTTTCCGATACCGTCACGCGCTCCTCGCCCCGGCTCGTGCCCACGTCCCGAAGGAGCCGGATATCGCTCGCCCGCGCCCGAACACGCGAGCCCTGGGTCGCCGCGGAGAAGACATCGCGAAGTCCTTCCTCGAACACAAGGGGCTTCGCATTCTGGCGCGCAACGTCCACCTGCGGCACGCCGAGATCGATCTCGTGGCCCTGGACGGCGACACGCTCTGCTTCGTCGAGGTTCGGCTGCGCAGCAGCCCACGCTTCGGAACGGCCGAGGCCTCGGTCGATGCCCGGAAACGCAGACGGATGGTACGCGCAGCGAAGGAGGTGCTAGCGACGCGTCGGCTCCCGCCCTTCCGAAGCGTGCGCTTCGACGTTCTCGCCATCGACGCCGGTCCGGAGCCGCCGAGGGTGAGACACATCACCGACGCGTTCCACCTCTAGACCGTCTGGAGCGACCGGCTCCGTTCGTAACCTTCGTGCTCAAGTAAGGCACCACGGGGGTGAGTACCCCCTTCTCGCGGGTTGGCGTAGCGAGGGCGCCAAGAGTGCGTCAGATCGGCGCTCCCGCAGGGAGGCGCACCGGAGGCGACCCTCACGGGTCGTCGAGGAGCGCCGAGCGAGGAAGCGTCGAGATGGCGTGCTATGGGCGGTCGCAGCGCGCCGACCGACGCGGTCAGGCTCCCTAGTCGCCTCCCTCGCCGCCCGTGTAGCGGCTGCGGATCCGGGCGGCCTTGCCTCTGCGCCCGCGCAGGTAGAAGAGCCGCGAACGCCGTACGCGGCCCCGGGACTTGACCTCGATCCGCGCCACGTTCGGCGAGTGCAGCGGGAAGATGCGCTCGACGCCCACCCCGTACGAGACCTTGCGGACCGTGAACGTCGCGTGAATTCCGCCCCGGTGGCGCTGGATCACGACCCCCTCGAAGACCTGCACCCGCTCCTTGTCCCCCTCCACGATCCGGACGTGGACGCGCACGGTGTCACCGGCGCGAAACTGCGGGTGGTCCGTGCGAACACCCATGTCGATGTCTCGAATCCCTCTCATCTCTCCAGCTCCTCGAGAAACTTGCGGTCCTCTTCGCTGAGCTGCGCCACTTCGAGCAGCTCCGGCCGGCGTTCCCGCGTCAAGCGAAGGGACTCTTCGCGGCGGAAGCGCTCAATTTGCGCGTGATTCCCGGACAGCAGTGGCTCCGGAACCCTCCGGCCCCGGAACTCCCGCGGACGCGTGTAGATCGGGTGCTCCAGCAGCCCCTCGCTGAACGAGTCCGCGCGGGGCGAGGCGGGATTCCCGACCACGCCCGGCACGAGGCGGGTGACCGCCTCCGTCACGACCAGGGCGGCGGCCTCCCCTCCCGAAATCACGTAGTCCCCGAGCGAGAGCTCCTCCGCCCCCGTCTCTTCGCAGATCCGCTCGTCAAAGCCCGCGTAGCGACCGCACAGGAGGACGAGCTGAGGGGCTTCCACGAGCTCCTCCGCCAGGGCCTGATCGAAGATCCGGCCCCGCGGTCCCAGGCAGAAGATCCGGGCACCGGGTGCCGCCAGTGCCTCGACGGCGGCGACGACGGGCTCGCACTTGAGGACCATGCCGTCGCCACCCCCGAAGGGCTCGTCGTCCACGCTGCGTTGACGATCGGTCGCGTAGGCCCGCAGGTCGGTGGTGCGAACCTCGACGATACCGTCGCGGCGTGCGAGGCCCAGCAGGGATCCCTTGAGGAAGTGCTCCACCAGCTCCGGGAAGATCGTCACGATGTCGATCCGCGGCCCCGCCATGTCAGGCTCCGTCCTCGATCAGGCCGGCTGGCGGATCCAGCCAGATCTCGCCCGCCGGGAGATCGACGCGAACCAGGAGCTCCCGCAGCGCGGGCACCAGGTACTGGTGAGCGCCGTCGCGGACGACCAGCACGTCGTTGCTGCCTGTCGGCCAGACCTCCTCGACCCGCCCGACGTCACGACCGTCTAGCAGACGGGCGCGCAGGCCGATGATCTCGCGCCAGTAGAACTCTCCCTCGGGCAGCGGCTGGATCGCGGCTTCCAGGAGCGAGAGGTTCGCTCCCCGCCAGAAGTCGGCCCGCTCGTAGCTCGTTAGCCCCTCCAACCAGAGGTGCGCCCGCGCGCTGCCGGTCCGCCCGGCACCCGTCGCGAGCGCCTCCCGAATGCGAAAGGGGATCTCGCCGGGACGGCCCTCTAGTCGAACCTGCTCGGCGGCGAGGAGGTTCGAGAGATCCTCGCCGTAGAGCTCGACGAACAGGCTGCCGTCCCGCCGGAACGGCCGCAGCACCCGCCCGACCTCCACCCAGGCGTCCCGCCCGGTGGTTGACATCGTCCGGATCTCACTCGCGTCTCGGGCAGCCACGTCCGCGCACTCCGCCCAAGCCCGATCAGCTGGTCGCGGGCTGAGGCGCGTCGGCGGTCTCCCGCTCGCGCCTGCGAATCAGCGACGCCACGCTGTCGCTGACCTGCGCGCCCTTGCCGACCCACTGATCGAAGGCCGCCCGCCGGAGCGACAGCTCCGTGCCGGGCTTCAGCGGGTCGTAGGTTCCCAGAATCTCGAGCACCCTGCCCCCGCGCTTGACCCGGGAATCCACGGCCACGATGCGATACTTGGGGCGCTTCTTGGCCCCTGCGCGAAACAGGCGGATTCTCACCATGACGGAGTCCTCGAGAAGGCACCGAGGGGCGCTGTCAGCCTCGCCTCGGGTAGTGAAGTGGCCGAAACTAGAGGGGCTTTGTGCGGGAGTCAAGCGCCCGGGTACGCAGCGCCTCCTTCTTCCCCGAGCATTCGCGACACGCGTAGCGAACCGTGTGCCGCAGCGCGAGCCGGTCGTAGCCCCGATCGAGGGCGACCCTGCGCACGTGCGAAGCCTGGCGTCCGCAGAAGTCGCACCTCAGTGTCTCGCTTTCGGCCACCGGACCCGACCTTAGCACAGGCCGCTGCCGGCCTTTTTGCAGCCCGCATTTCTCACCGGGTGAGCTAGGGTTGGGGAAATGGTCCCCGGCCCTCCGCGAAGACGACGTCCCGATGCGCGTCCGGAGCCGGTCTCGGGGATCCTACCCGGCGTGCTGAAAGACGTCGGGCTCGGAGCGACGTCCGACGCGGTCCGCCTGCTCCGAGCCTGGGATCAGGCCCTTGGCGAACCCTTCTCCAGGCACTGCCGGCCCGAAGGCCTGCGCGATGGCGTGGTCCTCGCCCGCGTTCGGGACTCGGCCTGGATGCAGCGGCTCCAGCTCGAAAAGCCCCGGATCCTCGAACGACTGGCGGAGTCCCTCGAGGCCCCCCCGCGCGATATCCGTCTGCGCCTGGGCCCCTGAGACCGCCCCTCTGCGGCCCTGCCTAGGCGCCTGTGACCCAGGACTTCGTCTCGGGTCGACTCCCAGGAGAAGACCCTTCCGCGCGCGCACAAGCGCGTAGCTCTTCGAAGGGGATGGCGCCTTCGCGCAGGCAGCGAAGTTCGCCGTCGGGGCGGATGGCGACGACGGTCGAAGGGACCGGCCCGCCAGCCGGACCCGCTACCACGGGCAGGTCCTCTCCGAATCGCTCCTGCACCTCGCGGGCCGTGCCGCACGGCTCCTCGCCGCTCCGATTGCAGCTGGTCGAGACGATCGGATTGCGAGCGCGTCTCGCCAGCTCGGCCGCCACGGGGTGCGAGGAGCAGCGGAAGCCGACACCGAAGTCCGTCGCCACCGCCGAGAGGAACTCGTCCGCGACCGGCAGAACCAGGGTGAGCGGACCCGGCCAGTAGCGCTTCGCCAGGAGCCGCGCGGGCTCCGGGAGCTCGGGCAACCAGCGCTCGAGCGCGCACAGATCCGGGACGAGCACCGAGAGCCCGCGCGCCGGATCGCGGCCCTTGAGCTCGAGAAGTCGTTCCAGTGCCCCCCGATCGAGCGCGTCGGCCCCGAGACCGAACACGGTCTCGGTGGGATAGGCCACCACGCCCCCCTTCGAGAGCAGACGGGCGGCCTCCTCGACCGGGACGATCAACCCGCGCGGTCCCCCAGCGCGCGCAGCGCGATGTCGCCGCGGAACTGCGCGCCCTCAAAGCGAATGCGGCGTACCGCCTGGTAGGCCCGGTCGAGCGCCCCGGCGATGCTGGCGCCCCGCGCGGTCACCCCGAGCACACGCCCTCCCGCGGTCTCCCAGCGTCCGTCCACGCGACGCGTCCCGGAATGGAACACGATCGTGTTCGGCAGGCTCGCTACCTCGTCGAGTCCCGTGATCTCGCGGCCAGAGGCGTAGCTGCGCGGGTAACCCTCGCTCGCCAGCACGACGCAGACGGCGGGATCTCCGAAGACGAGCTCGCTGTCGTCCGCAAGCCGCCCCTCTGCGGAGCCGATCAGCAGGGGCACGAGGTCCGATTCCAGTCGATAGAGCAGCGCCTGGATTTCCGGATCGCCAAAGCGCACGTTGAACTCGATCACGTACGGCTCCGATTCCGCGATCATCAGGCCGACGTAGAGCACGCCCCGAAACGGGTTCCCCTCGGCGCGCATGCCGGCGATCGTCGGACGCACGATCCGCTCCACCACCTTTCGCTCGACTTCGGGATCCACGACGGGCGCCGGCGAGTACGCACCCATGCCGCCGGTATTCTCGCCGCGGTCGCCGTCGCGAAGTCGCTTGTGATCCTGTGCGGACGCCAGACAGACGGCTCGCTCCCCATCACACAGCGCGTGGTACGAAGCTTCCTCACCCGTAAGCCAGTCCTCGATCACGACGGCCTCTCCAGACTCGCCGAAGCGACGCTGCCGCATGATCTCGTCCAGCGCTGCCGCCGCCTGCTCGGGTCCCCGACACATGTAGACGCCCTTGCCCGCCGCGAGGCCGTCGGCCTTCACGACGACGGGAACGCCCCGGTCGCGCACGTAGCGCTCCGCGCGATCGAAATCCGCGAAGGCTCGGTAGGGAGCGGTCGGAATCCCGTGCCTCTGCATGAACGCCTTCGCGAAGCCCTTGCTCCCCTCGAGGCGCGC
>JAUXJB010000235.1 GCA_030624945.1 Deltaproteobacteria bacterium
TCCGAGAGCTCGATCCCGGCGCGCGCGATCGCCAGCCGGGCCGCGCGCGCGGCGAGCTCCGCGTTCGAGTACTCGGCGGCCTCGAGTGCGGCTCGCGGCTCGCGATTCCGGGTCTCGCGGATGTAGTCGAGGGGCAGCGTGGTCCGGCGTGAACGGATGCCCACCCGCTCCATAATCCACTCGTCGCTGGTGCCGATGTCGAGCTCCTCGAGGAAACGGTTGGTGATCTCGTTCTCCGGGTGGAAGTGCCCGAGCCCGTGCAGGTAGATCATCGGGTGACCCCCGAGATGTGCTCTCCGCCGTCGACGCGGATGACGTCGCCGTTGATCCACGCCGCCTCGTCGAGCGAGAGCAGGTAGATGACGTTTGCCACGTCGCTGGGCTCGGTCAGGCGCCGCCCCGGATTGCGCAGTCGCGCCTGCGCCTTGAGCTGATCGCTGCCCGGGATCGCCTGCAGAGCCGGGGTGTCGGTGATGCCCGCCTGGATCACGTTGCAGCGGATGCCGTGGGGACCGAACTCGGCCGCAATGGAGCGGGCTAGCGCCTCGAGCGCCGCCTTGGCAGCCGACACAGCCGCGTAGCCCTTCCAGGCCAGCTCGTTCCCCTCACTGGTCAGGCCGAAGATGCGGGCGTCGTCCGCGAAGAGCCCGCGGTCGAAGAGCCCGCGGGTCCAGCCGAGCAGGCTCGTGCCCATGCTGAGGATCGTGCGCGCGAAGTCGTCCTCGTCGAGGTAGGAGCGGCTCGGGTACTCGGGAGCCCGGCCGACGGTGTGGAGCCCGTCCTCGCCCTCCCGCAAGAGCTCGTCCGCGGCCAGGGCCAGCTTGTCGGGGTCCACGCCGATGCGGCGCGCGAGCGCCGCGCCCGCGGTGCGGGGGTACTTCTTCACGGGCGCCAGGAGCTTCAGGTTTCCGAACGCGATCGAGTGCAGCAGCACCCGGACGCGGCCCGAGTCGCCCAGGGCCTCGGCCAGCTCGTCCAGCACGGCCTCGCGGGTCTCGGCGCTTGTCGCGTCGGAGTTCCAGGTGCGAAGCTCGACGCCGCACCCGCGAAGCTCTTCGAATTCCGGCTCGATCCGCTTCATGGCACCTCGCCGGTCGCGATGCACAAGGGCCAGATTCATCCCGTGCTGGGCGAGCTTATGGGCAGTTGCGAGTCCGAACCCGCTCGATCCACCGAGGATCAGAGCCCAGGCTCCCTGCTGAAACTCACGCACCAAGGATCCTCCCTGTGGTCGTCGTGCTACACCGCGGCCGGGCGTGGGCCGATCTTGCGGCTCGACGGTCCCGAATGCAATGGGGTCGGGTTTTCGCCCGCGTCGACCAGCACGGGGATCCGCTACGTGGATCGATGCCACTAGGGGCGCAGCGGCAGCTCCCGTCTCGCGATCTCGGCGAAGGTCGTTTGGCGCAGCCGCCGCGCCATTGCCTCCTGAGCCTCCGACCAGGCCTGGTGCACGGCACATTGACCGCTGCTTCCGCAGGGACGTCCCCTGAGTACACAGTCCCGTAGCTCGATCCGTCCCTCGGCTGCCTCGACCACGTCGAGCAGGCAGATCTGCGAGGGCGGTCGCCGGAGCTCATATCCCCCGTCAGGCCCCGCTGTGGCAGAGATCAGACCGGAGCGAACGAGATCCGCCAGGATGCGGGCCAGGTATTTCGCGGGAATCCGCATCGAGGCCGCGATCTCCTGGGCCTTGCGGCGTCCCTTTCGGTGGTAGATGGCCAGGTCGAGCACCGCCCGCACGGAGTAGTCGCCCTTCTTGCCCAGCGTGATTCTCATGATGTGACCGTCTCTCTTGACCGATCTGCCGAGACCGATATGATGATAACATTGATATGAATTATCAACGTTGTCTTGAGAAGTCAGAGTCCCACGATGAGGGGATCCGGAGCTCCGCGCCGATGACGACCAAAGACCACGAGCTACTCACGCAGAATCTTCGGGTCGTCGTCGACGGCGGTTCCGACGTCACCGTTAGATTCTACGACCGGCTGTTCGCCCGGCATCCCCAGCTCCGCGAGCTCTTCGGACCCAACAGCGCTGCGGTCCAGTCGGACATGCTCATCGAGACGCTGATCGGTGCGGTCGACGATCTCGAAGACCTGCCCTGGCTCGAGTCCAACATGCAGCTGTTGGGCGCGAAGCACTGTGAGGCCGGCATCACGCACGAGATGTACGACTGGTGGGCGGAGTGCGTGATCGAGACGCTCGCCGGGCTCAGCGGATCGGATTGGAGTCCGCGTCTCGAGCAGCTGTGGCGTCGGCAGATCGAGCGTCTCTGCGCGCTGATGCGACCCCCACCGGCGGCAGCACCCTCCTAGCTCTGCCGGGTAACAGGGAGACTGGGGAAGGACTGTCCGGGTGCGTCAGGGCTCGGTCAGGGCTCGGTCAGGGCTCGTAGGGGCAGCTCTTGAACATCTCGTGGATGGGGCAGGTCTCCGAGCAGCCCACCCCGCATTGGAGGCAGACGTCTCCGAAGTAGCTCTGGCCCACCATGAGGGTGCGGGCGAGCTGCGCGGACAGCTCCGTGAACCGATCCACGTCCTCGGCCCCGATCTGCCGGATGGCCTCGCTGAGCTTGGCGTCGATCGCGTGCGCCACCTGACTGACCAGCGCCCGGCCCTCGCGGGTCGTCTCCAGGTGGACGCCTCTGCGGTCCTCGGTGTTGGTCCGACGCCGGACGAACCCCTTGCGCTGCAAGCGGTCCACGGCCAGGCTGGCGGAGGCGGGCTTGATCCCCAGGCCCCTGGCCACGTCCCGCATGCGCGCCCCCTGGTTGAGCGCGACGAAGTGCAGGAGCCGCATCTGATCCACGCTGATCTGGCTGTCGGGCAGGGACTCCACGGGATCCTCCTCGAGCACGCGGCGGACCACGGCGGTCAGGATGTGGAGGTTTCGGTGGAGCTCGCGCAGGCGGCCGAGGGGGGTGATTTCGCCCTCGTGTTCGCGGGAATCCCCGGCAGTCTCGGAGTGCTTGGGCATCGACATCAGCCCGTCAGGTGAACGCGATTTCCGTGAATTGTGATTATACTCCGCTTTCGCCAGAAGGCAGGTTCGCATGAGCTATTCCCGCGCTAAGGACGA
>JAUXJB010000034.1 GCA_030624945.1 Deltaproteobacteria bacterium
ACACAGCTCGCGCTTGACGAACATCTTGGTGTATCCGAGCAGGATAGAGAGCTCGGGGCGGGTGAATGCCCGCGCACCGTCCTCGGTGGGCTTGCGTTTGCGCAGCGTTTCGGAATTCGGAAGGAACTCGACCGTCGGATCCAGCCCTGCACGGTCGACCAGGAATTCCATCGCTCGCACCACACGCTCGGGATCCTCATCGCTGGTGAGGAGGTCCATCGACACGCAGCGGCTCTGCGACGCGTTGTGCGCAAGCACCGCTCTCGTGGCCTGATCGACACACGCTCGCAGTAGCTCGTCCCGGGCCGGAGCCGACAGCTCCCCGCTAGCACAGCACGGCGCCAGCATCACCTTGAAGTTGACCTCGTGATCGGAGAGCTCGACACCTCCAGAGTTGTCGAGCGCATCCGTGTTGATCCGCACGCCGGCCAGAGCGCACTCCACGCGAGCGAGCTGGGTGAGTCCGAGGTTGCCGCCCTCGCCTACCACTCGCGCGCGAAGCTCGCCCGCATCGATGCGGACGCTGACATTCGCGCGATCGCCGACATCCCCATGCGATTCACTCGAGGCCTTGACGTACGTGCCGATGCCCCCATTCCAGAGCAGGTCCACGGGCATCTTCAGGATGGCCCGGACGAGCTCCTCGCCACTCAGGGTGTCCTGCTCCACCGCGAGCGCGCGACGGGCCTCCGGCGAGAGCGCGATGCGCTTGGCGCTGCGCTCGTACACGCCGCCTCCGCGACTGATCTTGGAGCGGTCGTAATCGTCCCAGCTCGAGCCGGGCATCTCGAAGAGGCGCCTTCGCTCGTGCCACGCCCTCACGGGATCGGGGCCGGGATCGAGAAACACGTGCCTGTGATCGAACGCGGCCTGAAGCACGCCTCGGTGCGCGAGCAGCAGACCGTTCCCGAATACGTCTCCCGACATGTCCCCGATCCCAGCAACCGTGTAGGACTCCTGTTCGATGTCGATTCCGAGCTCCAGGAAGTGACGCCGCACGCACACCCAGGCACCGCGCGCGGTGATGCCCTCCTTCTTGTGGTCGTATCCCCGACTGCCGCCCGAGGCGAACGCGTCCCTGAGCCAGAAGGCGCGCTCCTCGGCGAGCCCGTTTGCGACGTCCGAGAGGTCCGCCGTACCACGGTCCGCGGCGACCACGAGGTATGGATCCGCGTGGTCGTGGCGAACCACTCTCGGCGGGGGAACGATGTCGCCATCCACCACATTGTCGGTGAGAGAAAGCAGCGCCGAGATGAAGCGGACGTACTGGCAGCGGGACTCCATTCGCCTCCGGTCCGGGTCTTCGATCCGCTGCTTGAGCACGAACCCGCCCTTCGCACCCACCGGCACGATCAGACCGTTCTTGACCATCTGGGTCTTCATCAGCCCCAGGATCTCCGCGCGCAGGTCTTGCTCTCGATCGCTCCAGCGAAGCCCACCGCGCGCGACCGGACCGCCGCGCAGGTGAACGCCCTCCATCAGCACCGAGTGCACCCAGATCTCCACCCAGGGCTTGGGGGAAGGCATGCCATTCACGCGGGCGGAGTCGAGCTTGAAGGCGATCAGGTGCGGACCATCGATCTCGGCGGGCGCGAAGAAGCTCGTGCGTGTGGTGCTCTCGATCAGATTGGCCAGGATGGCGAACACTCGATCGTCACCCGCAGTGGCGATCGGATCCCGCTCGAGCTCGAGACGACGCAACGCCTCGGCCTCGGCCTCGTTCCGGTCGCCGCGGACATCGGGATCGAAGCGGGCTCGAAAGAGGCTGAGCAGTGCGCGCGTCGCCCCCGGATATCGGAGCAGGGAATCGCGTGCAACCGATCGCAGTACGTTGCTCCCGATCTGTCTCGAGTAAGCCAGGTAGGCGCGCAACAGATCGACGCTGCGCCAGTCCAGGCCGGCCGTCTGGATCAGTCGGTTGAGCGAGTCGCTCTCGATCTGACCGGAAAGAGCGGCGCTCAATCCGGCGAGGATGTGTTGCTCCAGCTGTTCTTCCGAAGGCTCGAACCCGCACAGCTCCTCGATCCGGAAGGTCGTGATCCAGTTGGATCCGACTGCTCTACCCGCGATCTCTGTCAGTGCCGCATCGATGACGCGAACGCCGAAGCGGTCGAGAACCGGCAGAAGGTCGGTCAGATAGGGCCGCTCGAGCTGGTAGACCTTGAAGCGGAGCGCGCTCTCTTCGCTGCCTTCACTCAGCCGGAGCCCGACGCGCGAGTTGCCCCAGCGAAGCTGCTCGAGCTGCTCGATGTCGAGCGCGGCCTCGCCGGGTGGGGTGACGAGCCGATACTCCTCCGGGAACGAGCCGGAGTACTCGTCGTAGAGTCGGCCGGCCTGTTCTGCGGGGAGTCGTGCGAGCAACGCCTTCTCGAGGCGATCTCCCCATGGCTCCACGCGCTCCTGGATGTCGCCCTCCAGCTCGGCCAGGACGCCGAGATCCATCTCCTCCGGGCAGCTGCAGAAGAAATGCAGGAGCGCGATGTCCTCGTCCACGAAGGAGCTCCGGTCGTCGACGTAGCTCGCCTGATAGCGCTCCAGCAAGAGCTCGTGGATGTCCTGGCGCAGGTGCTCGTTGTAGAGCCTGCGGGGCAGCACGACGGACGCGAAGAAGGAGCGGTCGCGCGCGCTGGGGATCACGCACACCTCGACTTGATGGTGTTCGGAGGCCTTGAGGATGCGCACGACCGCTTCGGTGATCCCCGAGACGTCGCGGGGAAACAGGAACTCCACCGGCAGGGAGTCGAAGGCCTCCAGTGCGGCCTTGTAGGTGTGCGAGCCTCGCTCGGCGCCGACCGCCTCGAGCACGAGCTCGAGTTTCTGGGCGAGGAGTGGGATCGCCGACGGTCGGGTTCGGATCGCCTGGTGCGTGAGCATGCCGACGAAGCGCCCGAACCCGACGAGCGCGCCGGAGTCATCGAACATCTTGATGCTGATCGAATCCAGCCGCCCGTGCCGATGGATCCTCGCCTCGACTCGGGACTTGTCGAAGTAGACCAGGCGCTCGTCGTCGAGCCGGGCCCGAACCAGCGCCGGGATGTCGCTGCCGCGCGCGGCCTCGACGAAGCGCGACCCCTTCTCATCGCGCAGCACACCCAGACCGCTCGACGGATCGGTCTCGACTTCCCAGCCATCGTGGATGCGCCGTACCCGGTAATGCCGGTAGCCGACGAAGACGTAGTTGTCTTCCGCGAGCCAGCGCAGGAAGCCCATCAAGCCGTGGTCGGGATCCAGCCCGAGCTTTCCCGCCGTGACCTCGAGCACAGCCGCGTGCTTTTGCAGCTCTCCGAGCATCCGCGTGTGGTCGCTCACGACGCCCTGCGCGCTCTGCATGACGCTGCGCACCTCGCGCTCGATCTCGTCGCGGCGCGCCTGCGACTCCACGAGCGGAACCTCGGCGTAGATGTACGACTCGCGCAGGCTGGGGACCGCAGCCTTCCCCATGTTCGCGATGCCCCCGTCTTCCTCGCGGTCGATGGGAAGCAAAGGATGCAACAGCAGGAGCACCCGGAGCTCGAGCCGGTTCACGGCGAGACGCAAGGTGTCGACCAGGAAGACCTGGTCCGCGACCAGCACCTCGATCACGGTTCGACCCTTGCGCTTGCCACCGGGGTTCGCAACGCGAATCCGGATCTCTCCGGGCAGCAAGCGTTCGACCATAGAGGTCGCATCGCGCGCGATCTCACCGACGAGGCCGGCACCGCGTCGGCGCAGCTCTCGCGGATCGACGACCGACTTCAGCAGCTCACGCAGGAAGGGTTCGAGAGACTTCTCGCTCTCGACGGTCTCCACCGCTTCCTCGGCTCCTGACATCGAGGGCAGTTCCCCTCCGGCAGCGTGTCGCCTGATGACATATCGGCTGCGCAGGAATGGAGATGTAGCGGCGGGGGGACATGGTATCCTGAAGCGAATGGCGCTTCGCATCGCTCTCTTCGGACAGGCGGACTTCGGCAAGCGCACGCTCGACCTGCTGCTCGAGAAGGGACACCGCGTGGTCGGGGTGTTCGCACCGCCCGAGGAGTCGCGTCCGGATGCCCTGGCTACGCGCGCCTCCGAGCTTGGAATCCCATCGGTGCGGCGGCGCCACTACCGCAAGAAGACAGGAGAGGCGATTCCCGCCGCGCTCGAAGCCTATCGCGACCTCGAGGCGGAGCTGAACGTGCTGGCCTCGGTACAGGTGTTCCTGCCGAGCGAGATCCTCGAGGCGCCAAAGCACAAGAGCATCTGCTTTCACCCCTCCCTGTTGCCCGAGTACCGGGGCGGCGCGGCCATGCAATGGCAGATCATCGATGGGCTCGAGGAGACGGGCGTGTCCATCTTCATCCCCGACCAGGGTGCCGACACCGGACCGGTGGTCCTCCAGAAGGGAGGCGTGAAGATCGGTCCCTCCGAAACGACCGCGAGCCTCTTCTTCGACAAGCTCCTGCCCCTGGGAGTGGAGGCCGTGGTCGAGGCCGTCGAGCGAATCGACGCGGGCACGGCCCGGCCGCAGCCACAGGACGAAGCGCGCGCCTCGCACCAGGGGCTGGTAGACGACGGGATCGCGGCCGTGGACCTGACCCGCAACGCCAGCGAGATCGACCGGCTCGTGCGGGGCTGCGACCCGCAGCCCGGAGCCTTCATCCGCATCGATGGGAAGCCGGTACGCCTCTACGACGCGGGGCTGGAGATCGAAGAGGTGGGCGAGCCGGGCGAGATCCTCTCCGTGGACTCCGCAGGTCTGCGCCTGGCGCTGCGAGGCGGCGTGCTCCGCATCGGCCGGGTTCGCGCCGACATGGGCAAGGAGGCGGCCAGCGCCTTCGCCTCCCGGGCGGGCCTGACGAGCGGTGCACGGGTGGAAAGCGGCGCGTGAGTCTCGCGGAGCTCCGGAGAGCGCTCGCGCGCTCCGGGCTCAACCTGGCCCTGCCGCTGCCCGCGGCCGACTACGACCGCAGCGTTTCCGCCGACTGGCAGACCGCGCGGGTGGCCCCCGAAGTGCGCTCGATCCTGGTGGTCGGAAACGGAGGTCGGGGCTTCTGGGACTGCTTTCGCCGCTCGCCCGAGGCATCGCTCCGGCGAGATCCACTCGACAGGTACACGGAGCGGGTCCTGCGCGAGGTGGCCGCGTCGCAGGATCCGCCCGCCCGCATCGCGCTCTACACCGATCACCGCGGTGGAACCTACCTCCCCATGGTCGCGCTCGCGCGGCGGGCGGGGTTCGGCTCCCCAGGACGTGTGGGAGTTCTCATCCACCCGGAGTACGGTCCCTGGCTAGCCCTGCGGGGGCTCCTCTATCTGGGCGACAACCTACCCTACGCGGAGCCCGCGCCCTTCGACCCCTGTACGGGCTGCCCGGCCCCGTGCGAGACGGCCTGCCGGGGAGGGGTGGTGAGCACCGCCGGCGTCGATACGGACGGCTGCTTTCGCACCAAGCTGCTCGACTCCACCTGCCGCAGCCGCTGCGACGCCCGCAGCGCCTGCGTGGTCGCCCCCGAGCACGCTTACAGCCCCGACCAGATGGCCTATCACCAGCGCGTTCGCTGGCGCCCCAGCACCCTCCGCCACGCCACCCGGGTCCTGGTGAAGGGGCTCGTCGAGAGATAGATCGGACAGCTCACTGCTCCGCGGCCTGCATCTCGAGCGCAAGAGTCGGCCAGGTGTAGCCCCCCTCCAGCCCACAGCCGCTTCCCGCGCCGGAGAAGGCGTCGTAGAACTCCCGAAATCCGGCGTTGTCCGTGAGGCGCTCGAGCTGCTCCCTGGCGATCCGGGCGTCAGCGATGCGCTGAGCGTGGATCAGCGCGAGGTGTCCCCAGTAACAGGTGGCGGCGGAGATTCCATTGGCGCGCCAGGGAATGGGATCCGGGTCGGGGGTGTCGTCGCTCTCGATGGGGGCCACAGAGATTCCGGTCGACCTCCAGAGGGGAGAGGCGCTGGGGCGGAGGTGGCGGTCCACGGCGCGCCGGGCGCCCCCTCCCGCGAGGAGAGTGCGGGAGGCGGCGAGAACCAACCCACCGGCCGTCACCGCTCGTAACGGGGCCTCGCGCTGGCGATCGAGCCCGCCGTAGATCTCCTCCTCCTCCCACCAGAGGCGTTCGGCAGCTCCCTCCGCGATCACGTTCGCGCGGATGCGCAGTTTGCGCACCAGATCGGGCTCTCCGAGGAGCTCCCAGGCCCGTGCCGTCTCCTCGAACCCCAGCAGCAGCCAGCCACAGAAGATCGGATCCTCCACCACGAAGGGATGGCCCACCCGCAGGGCCCGCTCCGGATCCAGCCCACAGGCGATGGCGGAGCGGGTGATATTGGCGGCCTCTTCGCGCCACTCGGTCAGCTGGCGCGACTCCACCACCGCATCGAAGAGCGCGCTGCCGTAGGCGGTTGCCTCCAGCGGGTGCAGGATGACGGGAAGCGGTGTGTCCGGCGGGAGGCGCTCGCCCCAGACGGCGTCCAGCTGGCGGGTGGCGCACTCGAGCAGGTCGCGGGCGGAAGGCCCGACCTGCTGCACCAGCTTGGCGGCGGCGTACGCCGCGACGGGGGGTCCGACAAACCACGAACGCCCGTCCTCGCGGTAGAGAGGTCCGAACTCCGCGGCACGCGCCGCCTGGCTCTCCGGGGTGAGCGGCCGCTCCTCGGCCACCAAACCGCTCTCGAGCTGACAGACCGCGTAGAGCGTGCGGAGCTCCGAGAGGGCCAGGGCAGGATCGAGGTGCCGCAGCGCCAGTGCGTGGTGGGCACAGCTCAGGGCCGAGATGACGGAGCCGACCTCGGCGGCTGCTACGTGCAGCGCGCCGCCGGACACATCCGTCTCGAGGCCGCGAAACAGCTCACGAGAACGTTCGACGAGATCCAAATCGCTCCTCAACAGGGTAACAGCTGCGGCAGAGAACTGGAGATACAAAAACCCCGAGGATGCTGCGACCGACGGTGCGATCGCCCGCTCAGTGACCAAGCGGACCCTCGGGGTTCGGTGGTAACTGGGCCGTCCGGACCAGTCCACCAGACAAGTGGTTAAGACCTAGACGGTTGCCACCTCACATGTCACTGGTCTTGTTAAACTCACTAGTGGACCACCTCCTATCCGCGGCGTGTGCGACAGCGCGGGACCCAGTTCCCGCCCCGGTCTCCGCCCGCCCGTTCGACGGCTGACCGAGCCGACCGACGAGCCATCTTTTCCGGCCTCCGGTCGAGTCCAATCGTACCGAGACTATCGGCATCGGGGTGCCCGGGCAAGACCTCCGGCCTCGGGGCGCAGGCGCAGCAGCCCGAAAGCGGCTTTGACGGACCTGGCGGCGCGCGTGTGCCCCTGGGCGGAGTCCGCGTGACCCGGAGCCGTGCCACACGCGGGCTCGGAGGGCGCACAGCGGCGCCTCTGCTACGCTCTGCTTCCATGGAGAGCCGCTGGAGCGACGGCGAGGCGAGGACGTTCCGCGAGCGCTTCTCCCAGGTGACAGAAGAGCTCGCGCTCCGCGTCTACACCTCGCGCCTGATCGGTTCGGAGTCCGAGCTCGTGCTGCACGGAGGCGGCAACACCTCCGTAAAGTCGCGCGCGCGCGACCTGTACGGAGACGAGGTCGACGTCTTGTGCGTCAAGGGCAGCGGCTGGGATCTTGCCGACATCGAGCCGCCGGGACTTCCGGCCGTGCGCCTCGAGCCTCTGCGCAAGCTGCGAACGCTGGACGCTCTCGACGACGAGAGCATGGTCGCCGAGGTGCGACGCGCGCTTCTCGACGCTGCCGCACCCAACCCGAGCGTCGAGACCCTGCTGCACGCGTTCCTTCCCCATCGCTTCATCGATCACTCCCACGCCGATGCCATCCTGGCCTTGACGAATCAGCCCGACGGCAAAGCGCGAGTAGCGTCGGTCCTGGGGGATCGCGTCGCCTGGGTGCCCTACATCATGCCCGGATTCGCTCTGGCCAAGCTCGCGGCCGATGTCCTCGACAAGAATCTGGACGTCGATGGGCTCGTGCTCGAGAAGCACGGACTGTTCACGTTCGGAGACGATGCCCGCACGAGCTACGAGCGACACATTGAGATCGTCGCGTGCGCGAAGCGCGCGATCGAGGATCAGATCGGCGACCAACGCCCCCTCGATGCGCGACCCGTCGTGGCCGCGCGCGAGGTCTACGACGTGGCGCATCTGGTGCGTGGAGCACTGGCGGAAGAGACCGGTGATCCCGACCACCCCTACCGTCGCTGGATCCTCGAGCACCGAACGAGCAACGAGATCATGCACTTCGCCGCCTCGGAGCTGGGTTCTTACCTGGCGACCGCGCCGCCCATTACACCGGATCACGTCATCCGCACCAAGGGCCCTTACCTCCTCGTGCAGCGCCCGCCCTATCGCGATCTCGCAGCCCTCGCGGAGCAGCTGCGATCGGAAGTCGCCGGCTATCGGGACGCCTATCGCGAGTACTTTCGGCGCAACGTGGAGTCCAAGGGGATCGAGCGGGTGCCGCTCGATCCGACACCGAGAATCGTCATCCTTCCGGGCCTCGGCCTCTTCGCGGCCGGCGATACGCGCAGGGCCGCGCGGATCGCCGCGGACATCGCCGAGCATACGATCACGACGAAGATCTGGGCTGCCTCGATCGGCCACTACGAAGGCCTAGACGAGGGCGACCTCTTCGACATGGAGTACTGGAGCCTGGAGCAGGCGAAGCTCGGAACCGCCGACCGGCCGCCACTGGCAGGGCAAGTCGCGCTGGTGACGGGCGGCGGCGGTGCGATCGGCGAGGGGGTGGCGCGCAAGCTTCTCGAGGCGGGCGCTCACGTCGTCCTGGTCGACATCGACGATGCACGACTCGCCTCGGTCGCCGAGCGTCTCGAGTCCTCTGCCTGCGAGACGCTCGAGTGCGATGTGAGAGAAGAGGGAGATCTCCGCGACGCCTTCCGGCGCGCCACCGAGCTCTTCGGGGGCATCGACCTGGTCGTACCCAATGCGGGCGTGGCCAAGACCGGAGCGCTCGACCAGCTAGAGCTCGAGGATTTCGAGCAGGCCGTAGCCGTCAACATGCGCGGCACGTTCCTGACCGTACGCGAGGCCTTGGCACACATGAAGCTCCAGGGTACGGGCGGGAACATCGTGCTGATCTCGACGAAGAACGTCTTCGCACCGGGGGCGCAATTCGGCGCGTACAGCGCATCGAAAGCCGGTGCCCACCAGATCGGACGGATCGCGGCGCTGGAGGGTGCGGAGGCCGGCGTGCGCGTCAACATGGTCAACGCCGATGCGGTGTTCGGCACGCCGGAGAATCCCTCCGGACTCTGGCAAGATGTCGGTCCCGCCCGGGCCGAGGCGCGCGGCCTCGATCCGGAGGACCTGCCGGAGTACTACCGCAGCCGCAACCTCTTGAAGCTCCGCGTCACCGCCGATCACGTCGGAAACGCGGTCGTGTTCTTCGCAGCTCAAGCGACGCCCACCACCGGAGCCACGTTGCCGGTCGACGGCGGGCTACCGGACGCCTCCCCGCGATAGCCCAGAGGGGGATAGTGCGGACGTGCTGAACGGGATCTTCATCGTGCTGATCCTCGGCTCGGTCGTCGTGGCCGCCTTCGCGGGGCGCATGACGGAGGTGAACCAGGCGGGCATCGACTCCGCCAGGGGCGCCGTAACCATCGCCATCGGCCTCATCGGAATGATGGCGCTCTGGCTCGGCTTCATGCGCGTCTTGCGGGACGCCGGCCTCATGCAGACGATCGCACGCCGCCTGGCGCCGGTCATGCGCCGGCTCTTCCCCTCCATTCCGGCCGACCACCCGGCCATGGGCGCCATGATCATGAACCTGGCGGCCAACATACTCGGACTCGGCAACGCGGCCACGCCCTTCGGGTTGAAGGCGATGCGGGAGCTCGACAGCCTGAACACCCGCAAGGGCGTGTCCACCGACGCGATGGCGCTGTTCCTCGCCATCAACACGTCGGGCGTGGCCGTGATGCCGCTCGGTGTCATCGCCATTCGCGCGAGCCTGGGCTCGGAGAATGCGGCGGGCATCTTCGTGCCGTCCATCCTGGCGACCATGTGCTCGACCGTCGCGGCCGTTCTCGTGGCAAGGGCGCTTGCAGGTCGCGCGCGATTCGCGCCCGAGCGCTACGAGGAAGCCGCCGAGGAGGAGGAGCCCGCGGGCACGCTTGCGGATGGCATCGCCGGACTCGGGGATGCGGAGGAGATGACCGCTTCCCGCCCCCCGCTCTCGACCCCGCGCGCGTTCGCGCTGGGAGCCTTCGGCGTGCTGATCGCACTGGCGCTCGCGAACCACGTCCGCCTGGCGGACACGGGGATGGCCGAGGCCCTGCGCGAGGTTCTCAACTCCTGGCTGCTTCCGCTGCTCATGGCGGTGATCGTGCTCTTCGGATTCAGCCATCGGGTGAATGTCTACGACTCCTTCATCCGCGGAGCGCGCGAGGGGTTCGACATCGCCGTGATGATCATCCCCTACCTGGTGGCGATACTCGTGGCAGTGGGGATGTTTCGCGCCTCCGGGGCGCTGGATGCACTGGTGGCGGCCCTTTCCCCGCTGACCTCACTCGTCGGATTCCCGGCGGAGGCCCTGCCCATGGCACTGGTCCGGCCGCTCTCCGGGAGCGGCGCCATGGGAATCATGACCGCGACGATGACCGAGTACGGGGCGGATTCGTTCGTGGGCTACCTCGTCTCGGTCATGAACGGCAGCACCGAGACGACCTTCTACGTGATCGCGCTCTACTTCGGTAGCGTGAGGGTGCGTGCTGTACGCCACACCCTGGCCGCGTGTCTCACGGCCGATGCGGTGGGCATCATGGCCGCGCTGCTGTGGAGCCGGCTATTCTTCTGATCGGA
>JAUXJB010000056.1 GCA_030624945.1 Deltaproteobacteria bacterium
AGGTCGCCATCATATCGCTCGCGGGAATCGTCTACTCGAACAGCGTGCGCGTTGGCGGCGACAAGATGGACGATGCGATTCTCAACTACGTCAAGCGCAAGTACAACCTGCTGATCGGTGAGCGTACCGCGGAGCGGATCAAGATCGAGATCGGCAGCGCCTACCCCGTGGATGAGCCCAAGAGCATGATCGTGAAGGGGCGGGACCTGGTGGCGGGCGTGCCCAAGACGCTCGAGCTCAACACGGAGGACGTCCGCGAGGCGCTCATGGAGCCGGTAAATGCTATCGTCGAGGCCGCAAAGGTCGTCCTGGAGCGCACCCCTCCGGAGCTGGCTGCGGACATTGCCGACAAGGGCATCGTCCTCTCCGGCGGTGGCGCACTCCTTCAAAACCTCGACGTGCTCTTACGAGAGGAGACCGGTTTGCCGATCATGTTGGCAGAGGATCCCTTCACCGCGGTGGTGATGGGCTGTGGTCGCTGTCTCGACGAGCTGGACCTCCTCAAGGATGTCACCGAATCAAAGTAGCTGAGGGAAGCCCTGACAAGTGAGCGATCTGCTGAGTCGCTTCCGGTACCCCCTCACCTACCTGCTGCTCTTCGCGCTGTGCGTCATCAGCGTGGCTTCGCGGCAGGGCCCTGTGGACCTCGGGGTGGGCTCCCGCCTGCTGCTCCGGCTCACGCTGCCGCTGGGAGAGATGGTCACCCTGCCCGTGCGGCAGGCGCGCGGCGTGTGGCGAGATTACGTGGCGCTCCTGGGCGTGCGCGGGGAGAACTCGGGCCTGCGCAGGGAGCTCAGCCGCCTCGAGGAGGAGAACCTCCGGTACCGCGAGGCCATGGTGGGGGCCGAGCGCTTCAAGCGGCTGGCCGCGTTCCAGGCCCGGCGAGAGGTGCCCATGGTGGCCGGCAATGTCATCGCTCAGGATCTGTCCCGCTGGTTCCAGTCCGTGATCATCGATCAGGGAAAGGATGCGGGCATCCGCGCGGGCATGCCCGTCATCAGCGGCGCGGGCGTCGTCGGCGTGATCGCCGGGACCACCGCGACGGCCTCCAAGGTGCTGCTCATGATCGATCTGCAGAGCCGGGTGGACGCGTACGTCCAGCGCTCGCGCGCTCGCGGGACGGTCCGCGGTAGATCCGAGGAGGCGTGCGAGCTCGATTACGTGCTGCGCGAGGAGGACGTCCGGGAAGGCGACCAGCTGCTCACCTCGGGGCTCGGCGCCGTCTATCCCAAGGGTCTGCTGGTGGGCACCGTGTCCCACATCGAGCGCAAGCCCTACGGCCTCTTCCAGACGGTGCAGGTCGATCCCGCCGTCGACTTCCGCAATCTCGAGGAGGTCTTCGTGATCCTGGAGGAGCGCGAGCTGCCGGCGGACGCGGACTTCAGCGGACCAGACGAGGAACTCTGGGGGCTCGCTGCAGAGAGCGGTGACGGATGAAGGCCGTGGCCAAGCTGGCCGGCGTGGGCCTGGCTCTGGTTCTCGTCCAGCTCCTGATCGCGGCCGCGCTGCCACCGCAGATCCGGCCCGACCTCGTCCTGATGTTCGCCCTGGCTCTGGGCCTGCGGGGCGGAACGCGGAGGCTGCTCCTGGCCTTCGCCCTGGGCTTTCTCGTCGATGTGTTCTCCGGCTCGCCTCCGGGGCTCTTCGCCCTGCTGTGCGGTACGGCCTGCGCGGTCACGCGGGGTGTCGACCGGGCCCTGTACCTGCGGGCTCCCGTACCCTGGGCTGCCTACGTGGCCGGCTACACCTTGGTCGACGGCCTGCTCCTGGGGCTGATACTGCGCGTCCTGCTGCCCGAAAGCGCCCTGGGCTGGTGGGCGCTCTTGAGTCGCCTGCCCGGTGAGGTCCTGCTGACGGCACTCGCAGCCGGCCCGTTCCTGATCTTGTTCCTGCGCCTCGACGTCGATGCGGAACCCGACGGTCGGCGTGCCGGCCTCGGACTCATCGGCACCCGGCTGTGAGCCAGCTCTCCGGATCCGGCTCCCCGGTCGACCGCTTCGTCGAGAGTCGCCTGACGGCGGCGGCGTTCGCGATTGCCGCGGTCTGGCTGATCCTCGTCGCTCGCCTCTTCTACCTGCAGGTGCTGGAAGGCGACCGCTACCTGATCTCCGCCGAGCGAAACAGCGTGCGGACCCACCGTGTCATGGCGCCCCGCGGAATGATCTTGGACAGATCGGGCCGCATCCTGGTCGATTCTCGCCCCAGCTTCGACGTCCTGGTGGTGCCCCACGAGGCGACCGACCTCCCGCTCACGCTCGGACGGATCGCGGGCCTGATCGGGTCCCGGCCGGAAGCTCTGCGAGAGGCGCTGGGGAGCCCGAGGGGACGCGAGCGATTCGCCGCCCGACCCGTGGCGCACGACCTGGCGTGGCAAAGCATCGCGCGCGTCGAGTCCCGGCTGTGGGCGCTCGCGGGTGTCCTGACACAGGCGACTCCCGTCCGCTCCTATCGCTACGGCTCGTCCGCGGCGCACGTACTGGGGTGGCTCGGCGAGGTCGACAGGGAGCAGCTCAGGCAACGCGCGTTCCAGGGCTACCGCCAGGGAGACGTGATCGGCCGGGAAGGCGTCGAGCGCCTGCTGGACCGCGAGCTCCGCGGGCGAGCGGGCGGGCGAAACGTGCTGGTCGATGCGCACGGGCGTGAGCTCGAGCGGCTCGACGCCATCGAAGCGCAGCCGGGCCGCAACGTCGTCTTGACCCTGGATCACCGTCTCCAGCAGACGGCCGAGGCGGCGCTGGCGAGGACGGGGCATTCCGGAGCCGTCGTCGCCCTGGACCCCCGTAACGGAGAGGTCCTGGTGCTGGTGAGTCTTGCGGCGTTCGACCCCAACGACTTTGCCGTCGGGATCGATCGGGCCCGCTGGCAATTGCTCAGAGAGGATCCCGAGACTCCCCTTCACAACCGGGCCTTGCAGGGAATGTATCCCCCGGGGTCGACCTACAAGGTGGTCACGGCCCTGGCGGGTCTCGAGGCGGGAGTCATCACGCCGGAGGAGACCGTGAACTGCACGGGTTCTTATCGGCTCGGGCGCCGCCGCTACCGCTGCTGGAAGCGCGAGGGACACGGCCTGGTCGATCTGCACCGGGCGATCGTGGAGTCCTGCGACGTCTACTTCTATACGCTCAGCGAGTTGCTCGGCATCGATCGTCTGGGCTACTACGCTCGCGCGCTCGGACTCGGCGTACCCACGGGAATCGATCTGCGCGGCGAGTCGGCAGGCCTGGTTCCGACACCGGCGTGGAAGCAGCGTCGTTTCGGAGAGCCGTGGGTCGGGGGTGAGACGGTCTCCGTGGGCATCGGCCAGGGCTTCAATCTGTGGACACCGATCCAGCTGGCGAGCACGTACGCGGCGATCGCGCGAGGCGGCACCCGCTATCGCCCGTTCGTGGTGAAGCGAATCGAAGACTCGCACGGCAGACTGGTCGAAGAGAGAGTCCCGGCTCCGCAGAGCGACGTCGCCATCTCGCGAGAGTCGCTGGAGTTTGTGAGAGACGCCTTGCTGGACGTCGTCCAGGATCCGCACGGGACCGGTTACATCATGCGCGGGCTGCCCGGTGGCGTGAAGGCGGCCGGCAAGACCGGAACCGCGCAGGTGGTCGCGCTGGCCAAGGATCCGCCCCCGGCTGAGGAGGACATTCCCGAGGAGCTGCGCGACCACGCCTGGTTCGTGACCTACGTCCCCGACGACGATCCACGCATCGTCGTCGGCGTGCTGGTCGAGCACGGCGGTCACGGGGGTACCGCGGCCGCGCCGATCGCACGCGAGGTCGTGGTGGAGTTTCTCGAGCGCGAGGCCGAGCTGTATGCCCGGAATTGATCGCAGGCTGATCCAGCACTTCGAGTGGCCGCTCTTTGGCATGGTCTTGCTGCTCGGTGTGATCGGAGTCGTCAACCTGATCTCGGCTGCGCCCGGGTCGGGCGCGGGCATTCCGGCGACGGCATGGCGCCAGCTGCTCTGGCTCGGGGTGGGCGTGGCCTTGCTGCTCGCCTGCCTCGTTCCCGACTACCGCATCCTGGAACGACTGGCGATCCCGGCCTACGTCGCGTGTATCGCGGCGCTGATTGCGGTGCTGTTCTTCGGTCCCATCATCAACGGAACGCAGCGCTGGCTACCGATCTTTGGCCTGCGGGTGCAGCCGTCCGAGATCACCAAGGTGGCCGTGTTTCTCGTTCTGGCCCGTGTACTACAGCGACGCCCCTCGAACCGCGAGATCGGCCTTCCCGATCTTCTCGGTCCCCTCGCACTGGTCGCCCTGCCCGCGATCTTGATCTTGCGCCAGCCCGATCTGGGGACGGCCATGCTGCTCGTCCTGGTGGCGGGCAGCTACCTGTTGGTGTCGCCCACGCCGGTGCGCTTGCTGACTTCGCTCGGCGTGGGAGCCCTCGCCGCCGCAGCCGCCGGCTGGTTCTTCGTACTTCGCGACTACCAGAAGGAGCGCCTCCTCACCTTCCTCGATCCCGAGCAGGATCCGCTGGGAGCGGCCTACCACTCCATCCAGAGTCAGATCGCGGTGGGGTCGGGGGGGCTGTTCGGGCGCGGCTTCCTGCAGGGGCCGCAGAGCCAGCTCGATTTCCTACCCGAGCAGCAGACGGACTTCGTGTTCTCGGTACTCGGTGAGGAATGGGGATTCCTGGGCGCGTGCTTCGTGCTGGCGCTCTACCTCGGGGTCATGATCCGGGGGCTGATGATCGCCCACGCCTCGAAGGACCAGCACGGGGCCTACCTGGTGTTCGGCGTCGTGGCGCTGTTCTTCTGGCCCATCGCGATCAACGTGGCGATGGTTCTGAACCTGTTCCCGGTGGTGGGGATCTCGCTGCCCATGCTCTCTTACGGCGGGTCCTCGCTGCTGACCTGCATGATCGCCGTCGGGCTCGCGATGAACGTGTCGATGCGGCGTTACGTGTTCTGAGGACCTACGATTCCGCAATGGCTGACGGGCGACCCACGCGGATCGGAGCTTTCTTCGACGTCGACAAGACCATTCTCTCCGAGAACTCGGCCACGTTGTATCTGAAGGCGCTCTATCGGCGCGGGGAGATCGACTGGAAGGATCTGATCACGAACCTCGGCTCCTATCTTCGCTACCGATTGAACCTGCTGGACCTGGAGCGCTGGATTGCGAACGCGGTGATCCACTTCAAGGGGCGCAGCGTCAGGTCGATGGAGCGCGAGTGGGAGCAGCTCTTCGAAGGCTACATGCAGCGGACGATCTACGCCGAGGCCGTCGAGCTGATCGATCATCACCTGAAGGAGAAGCACGTGGTCGCGCTGGTGTCGGGCGCCACGCGGCTCGTGACCCAGCCTCTGGCCGAGTACCTGGGCGTGGAGCACAGCGTGTACACACAGATGGAGGTGAAGGACGGCATCTTCACGGGTCGGGTCGTGCAGCCGATCTGCTTCGGCGAGGGCAAGATCTACTGGCTCCAGCAGCTGATCGAACGCGAAGAAGTCGACCTGGCGCGCAGCTACTTCTACACGGATTCCATCACCGACGTGCCGCTCCTCGACCTCGTGGGCCACCCCGTCGTCGTGAACCCGGACGCGCTCCTCTACCGCCAGGCCCGCCGCCGGCGCTGGCCCGTCCGCTACTTCCGCGCCCCCCGCTCAGCAGGCACACCCGCCTAGCCTGCATGCTGCAAGCTCCGCTGAAAGCGGAGCGCGCAGTGAAGGCCGCAGGCCTGAGCGAAGGTGGGTGGCGCGCGGCCGCCCGCGCGCCAGGTACCACATGGCAGGCGGCCGTCCGCGCCGGATTTAGGCTAGATCAAGGCCTCGATCTGCTCCTGGATCTTGGCCTTTGGCTGGTTCCCGACCATGGAGGCCTTTACCTCTCCGCCCACGATGAAGAGCAAGGTGGGCAGGGCGCGGATCTGCAGCTTGGCTGCGATCTGCGTGTTGGCATCGGCGTCCACCTTGGCCACGCGCAGCCGATCGCCATACTCGTCGGCGAGTTCCTTGATCACGGGGGCCAGCTGGCGGCAGGGAGCACACCACTCCGCCCAGAAGTCGATCAGTACAGGCTGGTCCGAATTCAGCACTTCCTCTTCGAACGTCGCGTCGGTCACATCAAGAATCTTCGCCACGAATTGTCTCCTCGGTCTGGAGGGCGAGAGCATACAGGCCGCTCCGCTCCTCTGCATTCTTAGGGATGAATACGTAGACCGGATGGTTTCCCGCGCGCACCAGCGCCGCGGCAGAGCGGTGAGCCATGCGGCGATCCACGGCGACGACCAGTACCCCGCCCGCGGGCAGGTCCTGCGGCGCATTTGGAGCGCCCTCCTTGTGCGTCCAGCGGAAGCCACCGGGTAGCTCTCCCGGCTGGTCGGCCCCGTCCGCCACCGCGTCGATCAGGCTGACCCGCGGATCGACGAGCAGCTTCGTGGCGGCCTCCATCTGGACTTCCTGGAAGGAGGCGGGAAACGGGGAGCAGGCCAGACACAGGGCGGCGGCCGCACCCCAGCATAGGAGACGTGCCATCGCCGCGAGAATAGCAGGTTGGTCGGAGTCGGCTCCGCAGGCGGCGAGTCGGGTCCGCTTGCCGGAGTGGTCGAGGCGCGCCACCTTCAACCCCGAGGCCACGGCAGGCGGCTCGGGAGCCGCCTGCCAAGAGACGGTCCCCAGAGGAAGATGGTGCGCATCCTGTTGGAAGAGGGCGATATCACGGCCGCCGAGGTTGACGCCGTCGTCAACGCCGCGAACACGGATCTCCAGCTGGGCACTGGAGTCGCGGGTGCAATTCGCCAAAAGGGCGGGCCCGAGATCCAGGCCGAGTGCGATCGCCACGGGCCGATCGGCCTGGGCGAGGCGGCTCTGACGGGGGCGGGGTACCTCCCCGCCCGATTCGTGATCCACGCGGCGGGCATGCAGCTCGGCGGCAAGGTCTCGGAGAAGTCGTTGCGAGCGAGTGTCCGGAGCTCGCTCGAACTCGCCAGCGAACGGGGTCTGCGAAGCCTGGCCTTCCCGGCCATCGGCACGGGAGTCGGCGGGTTCCCGGTACAGCGCTGCGCCGAGATCATGCTCGAGGAGACCGAGACACACCTCGCCGCGGAGACCTCTCTGGAGGAGGTCCGCTTCGTGCTGTTCGGTGAGCCCAGCTACCGCATCTTCGAGGAGGTGCGGGATGCCGGGCGCATACGCGCCCAGATGGAGAAGCTGGGTCTGTGATGCACCTCGGCCACGAGCTCGCTGCCGTCCTCTACCTCGCGGCGGCTCTCTACGGCTGGGCGGACCGCGAGAGGGAGCGTTCCGTCCGGGGCGTCATCATAGGCACGGTCATCGGCGCCTTCCTGCATGCGCTGGGCATCTACGGCATCCATCTGGAGGATCCGCTCGTTCCGCTGGAGAGCTTTCCGGCGGCGATCTCGCTGATCGCCTGGTTGATCGTGGTGGCGTTCCTGGGATCGCTCGCGCTGGCCCGAGTGCGCTCGGCGGCGTTGTGGGTGGCGACGATCGCTGCGCTCCTCACCGCCCTGGCCGATCTGGGGTTCTGGCTGCGCGCCCCGGTGGGGGTGTCGGAACTCGGGGCGGGAGCCTGGTCTCACGCCCACGTCCTGCTCTCCACCGGCGGCTTCAGCGTGCTCGCACTCGCCAGCCTGGCGGGGCTCGGCTACCTGGCCAAGGAGCGGCAGCTGAAAAGGAAGGCGCGCCCCCGGCTGCTGCTGCCCGCGCTGGAGAGCCTCGATCGAGCCGAGCACGTGATGCTGAGCTTGGGCTACGCACTCCTGACCCTGGCAGTGATGTCGGGCTTTGGCTGGGAACTCAGCTACGGCCTCAGGACCTGGACCCTGCACAGCCTGTTTCTGCTGGCGGCCTGGGCGGTCTACCTGGCACCCGTGGGGCTCCGGGTGCTCCGGCACCAGCACGGACCGCGACCCGCGCGCGGCGTGGTCGTGAGCTTTGCGATTCTCGCCTCTTCCTACTTCGGCATTCGCCTGCTGGGGATCGTGGTGTGAGTGGAGTCGTCGGGTGAACCTGCTGCTCATCGGACTGAGTCACAAGACGGCCCCCGTCGCCGTGCGGGAGCGCTACGCGGTGAACGCTTCTCAGCTCGCAACGCTCAACGAGAAGCTGATTCAGAGCGAGGCGATCGAAGAGGCGGCGCTGCTCTCGACCTGCAACCGAACGGAGCTCATCGCCGTCGCTAGCTCACCGAATACCGCGCTGGAACACATGCAGCACTTCCTGCACAGGGAGGTCGGCAAAGGCGGCGCCGGCGTGGAGGGGATCTATACGCTGTGTGATGCCGAGGTAGTGAGCCATCTCTTCGAAGTCGCGGCGAGTCTCGACTCCATGGTCGTCGGAGAGGCGCAGATCCTGGGTCAGGTCAAGGAGGCCTACCGTGCGGCGGTGGAGGCGCGCAGCTGCGGCCCGATCCTCAATCGCCTGTTCCAACGGTCCTTCCGCGCCGCCAAGCGCATACGCAGCGAGACCGGGCTGGCGGGCGCGTCCGTCTCGGTAGCCCGGGTCGGCGTCCAGCTCGC
>JAUXJB010000080.1 GCA_030624945.1 Deltaproteobacteria bacterium
CCACCTCGACCGGGTCGCCCACGCTCACCAGGAGCTTCACGATCTTCCCCGGAATTTGCACCCTGATCTCTTGCTTGCCGGCGGGTACCTTGCTGCCTGCGCCGATCAGAACCTTGCGCCGTTCGTCGATGACCTCGCAGGTGAACGCGGTGGCGCCGACGTGAATCTCGAAGCTTCCGTCGTCTAGTACGTCGACGCTCCCCTCGTACTGCTTCGACCCGATGAGGATCGAGTAGACGGTCCGAGGTGTCTTCATCACATCCAGGCGAACCGGCTCGCCCCCGTCGATGCACACGTCAAACAGATTGCCGCCGGCTTCCCGGATCTCGACGCTGCTGGTCTCTTCCCCCACTGTGATCTCGTAGCGCACGGCTCATCTCCACATCTGACGCGCCCGACCGGACGCCTTCCAACGCGAGATCTGCGTATCACGAACCGTCTGCGCGCCCGCCGCCAGCTCGCGGTCGCGCCGGTACGCCGCCACGGCGGCCAGCATCACCCCGACCTGGCGTTCCTCCTCCGCGTTCGCCGGAGGGGCCGCGCTCTTCCCCAGGATCTCCGTGTCGATGAAGCTCGTGTCAAAGTGCCCGGAGCGGAACGTCTCGTTCTTCATCACCTCCCTGTGGAAGGGGATCGATGTCTTGATCCCCTTGACCACGAACTCCCGGAGAGCGCGTTCCATGCGGGCGATCGCTTCGGCTCGGTCGCGTCCCTTGCAGATCAGCTTGGAGACCATCGGGTCGTAGAAGACCGGAACCTCGAAACCCGCGAACACCCCGGAGTCGTGTCGCACGCCAGGGCCACCGGGCGGGCTGTACACGAGTATCTCGCCAGGGGAGGGCCGGAAGTCCCGTTCGGGATCCTCGGCGTAGATCCGGCACTCTATCGCCCAGCCATCGATCCCGACATCTTCCTGTGCGATGCCGATCTCTTCGCCCGCGGCGATGCGAATCCCCGCTTTGACGATGTCGACGTTGGTCACCATCTCGGTCACGGCATGTTCGACCTGTATGCGCGTATTCATCTCGAGGAAGTAGAAGTTGTTCTTGTCGTCCACGAGAAACTCGCATGTGCCCGCACCTTCGTACGCGACGGCTTTGGCCGCAGCGACCGAGGCCCGACCCATCTCCTCGCGCAGCGAAGGCGGCATCCGATTCGCGGGAGCCTCCTCGATCACCTTCTGGTGACGGCGCTGGATCGAGCACTCGCGCTCGAAGAGGTGGATCGCGTTCCCGTGCGAATCTCCGAGGATCTGTATCTCGATGTGGCGTGGCTCGTTGACGAACTTCTCCAGATAAATGGAATCATCACCGAACGAAGCCCGCGATTCGGAACGCGCGCGCTTGATGGCCTGCTCGAGCTCCCGCTCTTCCTGGACCAGACGGAGGCCCTTCCCGCCGCCGCCCGCGACCGCCTTTACCATCACGGGGAACCCGATCTGTGGGGCGAGCTTGATCACCTCTTCGTCGCTGAGCTTCTCGGTGGTCCCGGGAACGATCGGCACGCCCGCGTCTTCCATCTTGCGCCGCGCGACAACCTTGTCTCCCATCTCCTCGATCGTCTCCGGCCGAGGTCCGATGAACACAATCCCCTCGTCGGCGCAGCGCTTCGCGAATCCGGCGTTCTCCGCCAGAAAACCGTAGCCGGGATGAATCGCCTGCGAGCCCGATTCCTTCGCAATCTCGATCAGCCGATCGATGTTCAGATAGCTCTCCGCCGCAACCGCGGGGCCACAGAGGTACGCCTCGTCGGCATGCCGCACATGCAGGGCGTTGCGATCGACTTCGGAATAGACCGCGACCGAAGAGATTCCGAGCTCGCGGCACGCGCGCATGATCCGCACGGCGATCTCGCCCCTGTTGGCAATCAGCACCTTCTCGAACGGAGGCGCACTGCTCACAGCGGGATGTTCCCGTGCTTCCTCGGTGGATTCTGATCGCGCTTGTTCTCGAGCATGCCGAGCGACTCGATGATACGCGGACGCGTCTCCTCCGGCCGGATCACGTCGTCGATATAGCCCAGCTCCGCTGCCCGATACGGATTGGCGAACCGCTCACGGTACTCCGCCTCGAGCCGCTTGCGGGCCTCTTCCGGATCGTCCGCCCTCTGCAGCTCATCGCGGAATACGATGTTCACCGCTCCGTCAGGTCCCATGACGGCAATCTCCGCCTGCGGATACGCGAAGCTGATGTCGCCACGAATGTGCTTCGAACTCATGACGTCGTACGCTCCACCATAGGCCTTGCGGGTGATGACGGTGATCTTGGGAACCGTCGCTTCGGCAAAGGCGTAAAGCAGCTTCGCACCGTGGAGGATCACGCCGCCCAGCTCCTGCGCCACCCCGGGCAGATATCCGGGGACATCGACGAACGTGACGAGCGGTATGTTGAAGGCATCGCAGAACCGCACGAAGCGCGCCCCCTTCTTGGCCGAATCGACGTCCAGGCAGCCCGCGCTGAAGGCGGGGTTGTTCCCGACGATACCGACGCTCCATCCCCCGAAACGCGCGAACCCGACGGTGATGTTTTGCGCGTAGTGCGCGTGCACTTCCAGGAAGATGCCATCGTCGACGACCATCTTCACCAGCGTCCTCATGTCGTAGGGCTTGGTCGGGTCATCGGGAACGAATGTGTTCAGCCTGGGATCGGTGCGGTCGGAGGGGTCGTCCGTCGCGACGAATGGCGGATCTTCCTCGTTGTTCTGTGGGATGAAACCGAGGAGGGCGCGGATCATATCGATGCACTCCTGCTCGGTATCCATCGCGAAGTGGGCGACGCCGGTCTTCGTGCTGTGCGTCACGGCACCCCCGAGATCCTCCTTGCTCACCTCCTCGTAGGTCACGGTCTTGATCACGTCCGGACCCGTGATGAACATGTTGCTGGTGCCCTTGACCATGAAGATGAAGTCGGTCAGCGCCGGCGAGTAGACGGCCCCACCGGCGCAGGGGCCCATGATGGCCGAGAGTTGCGGTACGACGCCGGACTGCAGGACATTCCGCAGGAAGATGTCGGCGTAGCCGGCGAGAGAGACCACTCCCTCCTGGATCCGCGCGCCCCCGCAATCGTTCAGCCCGATCACCGGCGCTCCGACCTTGGCCGCGTGATCCATGATCTTGCACACCTTCTCCGCGAAGGCGCCCGAAAGCGAGCCGCCAAAGACGGTGAAGTCGTGCGCGAAAAGAAAGACGAGGCGCCCGTCGATGCGGGCGGAGCCCGTCACCACCCCGTCGCCCAGGATCTTCGTCTCCGCCATTCCGAAGTCCTGCGCCCGGTGCGTCTTGAAGCGATCGTATTCGCGGAACGTGCCCGGATCCACGAGCAGCTCGACCCTCTCACGCGCGGTGAGCTTGCCCTGGGCGTGCTGGCGGTCGATGCGTGCCTGACCCCCACCGAGCAGGGCTTGCTCGCTCAGCTCGTCGAGGTGCTTGAGCTTATCCTCGAGGGACAGCGCTAGTACTCCTTCTGTGCCTGCAGAACTGTGATCGCAGTCATGTTCACGATATCTTCCACGCTCGCGGTCGGCTGCAGCGAGTTTACCGGACTCTTCATTCCCATCATGATCGGGCCCACGACGCTCGCATCCGCCGCGGCATCCATCAGCCTCAAGCCAATGTGCGCCGCCTGGAGGTTGGGGAACACGAGCACGTTCGCCGCATCCTCGATCTCGGAGAACGGGAACCGGCTGGAGCGCTTGGCCGGATCCAGGGCGAGGTCGGCCTGCATCTCGCCATCGATCTTGAGGTCGGGCCATCGTCGCCGGGCGATCTGGACCGCTTCGGCCAGACGCCGGGATTCCTCGCCCCGGTAGCTTCCATAGTTCGAGAACGAGAGTACCGCCACCGTCGGCTCATAGCCGAGCCACTCGGCCGTGGACGCAGCCAGGCCGGCAATCTCGGCCAGCGTCTCGGCGTCCGGTGCGACATTGATCGAGGTGTCCGCAAAGAACAACACACGCTCGTTCTGGATCACGAGCGAGACTCCCGCGGCGCGCTCCCCGCCCTCGGCCACGCCAATCAGCTCGAGAGAGGGCCGAATCGACTCCGGGTACGACTTCGTCAAGCCCGTGACCAGACCGTGGGCGTCGCCCAGCCGTACCATCATCACGCCGAAGTAGCTGCGGCTCGCGATCAGCCTCTCGGCGTCGGGCACGGTCACCCCCTTGTGGCGGCGCATTTGCAGCAGCTCCCTGCGGTAGTAGGCGCTCCGCTCCGAGGTGCGCGGATCGATCACACTCACACCGCCGAGATCGATCCCGAGCTCCCGAGCCCGATCCGCGATCCCGCGCTCGTTTCCCAGCAGCACCGGTTCCGCCAAATCCTCTTCGCGCACGATCTCGATAGCTCGCAGCACGCGCTCTTCGTCGCCCTCGGGGAACACCACGCGCTTCCGCTGCTGGCTCTTGGCCTTGTTCAAGACGGTCCGCAACACGTGCCGCGTGTGGCCTCGGTACCGCTCGAGCTGATGCCGGTACTCCTCGATGTCGAGCTGTATGCGCGCAACTCCGGTCTCCATCGCGGCCTGCGCGACGGCGCTCGCCTCGTATATGAGAACGCGCGGATCGAACGGCTTGGGGATAATGTAGTTCGGCCCGAACTCGAAGCGCTCGCCAGGATACGCGAGTCGTACCTCGTCGGGCAGGCCCTGCTCGCCCTGCTTCGCGAGATCCGCGAGCGCGTGGACGGCGGCCATCTTCATCTCGGAGTTGATCGTGCGCGCCCTCACGTCCAGGGCGGCGCGAAAGATGAATGGAAAGCCGAGAACGTTGTTGACCTGGTTCGGGTAATCGGAACGGCCGGTCGCCATGATGGCGTCGTCGCGCACGTCGCGCACGTCGGCCGGCGTGACCTCGGGATCGGGGTTGGCCATGGCGAAGATCAGAGGTTGATCTGCCATCGAGCGGACCATGCTCTTGGTGACCAGCCCGGCGGAGCTCACACCGACGAATACATCGGCCCCTCGCAAGGCGTCCTCGAGCGTTCGAGCCTCTGTCTCGATCGCGAGTCGCTCCTTGTAAGGATTCATGCCGTCGGTACGACCCGTGTAGATCACGCCTCGACTGTCGGTCATCAACATGTTCTCGCGCTTGACGCCGAGCTTCAGGTAGAGCTCGGCGCACGCGACGCCCGCTGCGCCCGCCCCCGCAAAGACGACTTTGCAGGTTTCGATATTCCGGTTGGTAAGCTCGAGCGCGTTTAGAAAGGCAGCGGCGGAGATGATCGCGGTCCCGTGTTGATCATCGTGAAAGACGGGGATGTCGAGCGCTTCGATCAGCTTCTCCTCGATGTAGAAGCAATCCGGCGCTCGAATGTCCTCCAGGTTGATTCCGCCAAAGGTGGGCTCCAGCAGCTTGCAGACCTCGATGACCTTGTCTGGATCGTCGGTGTCGAGCTCGAGATCAAAGACGTCGATACCGGCAAAGCGCTTGAACAAGACGCCCTTGCCCTCCATGACGGGCTTGCTCGCGAGCGCTCCGATATTCCCCAGGCCGAGCACCGCCGTGCCGTTCGTCACCACGGCCACCAGGTTCGAGCGCGCGGTGTAGCGGAACACGTCATCCGGATGGCGGTAGATCTCGCGACACGGCTCCGCCACCCCGGGTGTGTAGGCGAGTGACAGATCCCGCGCCGTCAGGGCGGGCTTGGTCGGAACGACCTCGATCTTGCCCGCTCGACCCTCACTGTGATAATCGAGCGCGTCTTTCTTGCTGATCACGTCGAATACTCTCTTTTCACGAGGACGACGGCGGGAGAGCCAGCAGCTGGGATCCCCGCGCGGGGGCAGAGAGCTTATCAGAGCGCTGCCGCAGCTGTCAGAGGCGCAAAAGCACCCGCGAAACGGCGGGCGCACAAACCCCGAAGGCGAACGCGCCGTCCGCGTGCGCCGAGCTACCTGTCCTTGATCTTCTCCCAGTCGGCCAGGAAGCGCTCGATTCCGACGTCCGTGAGGTGGTGCTGGGTCAGAGCTTGCAGCACGCCCCAGGGAACGGTCACGATGTCGGCGCCGATGCGGGCCGCGTCCGCAACGTGTGCAGCGTTCCGAACGCTCGCGACGAGAACCTCGGTCGTAATTTCGTAGTTCGAGAAGATCTGACAGATCTGCTCGATGACCTCCATTCCCGAGCCCTGGAAAATATCGTCAAGCCGGCCCACGAACGGCGACACCATCGCGGCACCGGCCTTGGCCGCCATGAGGGCCTGAATCGGAGCGAATACCAGCGTGCAGTTCGAGGGGATGTTCTGGTCGGCCAGCAACCGGATCGCCTTCAATCCTTCGGGCGACATCGGGATCTTGACGATGATGTTCGAGGCGATCTTCGACCACTCGACGCCCTCCCGCACCATACCCTCGGCGTCGAGACTCACGACCTCTGCGCTGATGGGTCCGTCGCAGATCTTGGTGATCTCGCGGACGACGTCGCGCGGGTCCCCGTCTTCTTTGGAGAGCAAGCTCGGGTTCGTGGTGACGCCATCGAGGAGACCCAGGGCCGCGGCCTCGCGAATGTGGGGCACGTGGGCCGTGTCCAGGAAGAACTTCATTGTCCTAAGACCTCCGGGCGACACTGCCGCCTAGGGCGAAGAGCCACCCTCCTCGCCGTTCGCATTGTACTTGCTCGAGCCGTCCAAGATTCTGTCACTGCGGAGAGGATCGTCAAGGCCTCGCAGCAGCTCCAGGGCCGATTTCCCGCTCCGGGGATCTCGCAGCTCGGGGGCGATCTCCGCGAGGGGCTCCAGGACGAAGCGGCGCTCGTGGAAGCGCGGGTGGGGCAAGCAGAGATCCGGCGTCTCCAGAACCGCGTCCCCGACGAGCAGCAGATCGAGATCGAGCTCGCGCGGCCCCCAGTGCGGCCCCGCCCGCACCCTACCCGCGGCCCGTTCCAGCTCCTGCAACCTCTTCAGCAGCTCCTCGGGGGCCAGGTCGCTCTCCAGGCCGACGACGGCGTTCACGAACCAGGGCTGGTTCGCGTCGCCCTGAGGCTCGGTCCGGTAGAG
>JAUXJB010000005.1 GCA_030624945.1 Deltaproteobacteria bacterium
ACCGAAGCGCAGCCGCTCGAACTCGGTCCACACCTCGCGGTCGAGATCCCGGGCAAACACCCTCTGGAGGGTTCCGCGCAGCGCACCGGGGGCGATCAGCAGCGCGGTCACCGCCTCGGCGGGCGCGAGGTCGAGACCCAGGGTGTCCACCAGGAGGAACGGCGACACCGGCCCACCGTCGACCCGTTCGCCGTCGTAGTAGAAGTACTCCTCGCCATCCGTGACCAGCAGAGTTTGCGTTTGACCGAGCGGGGTCTGGCTCTCGAACCGCAGAAGTGTAGGGCGCTCGGCGAGCACGATGAGCCGCGTGGAGCCCGACGGAGACTCGAGCTTGAGGCGCCCTTCCGCACGGACGGTGCGCCGCTCCTCGCCGCGTCGGTGGATGTCGCGAAGCCGCTCCAGGATCTCCGTGCGCTCGAACTCGATCTGACGGAAGCCGTCATGCGGCGCAAGCGTCGTGCAAGCTGCCGCTGCGAGGCCTACGAGGGCCAGCAGTCCCCGGTTCAATGCGCCGCCTCGGGGGCGTCTCCCTGAAGTTCGAGTTCGAGTAGCTCGATCTCGCTTCGGATCTTCTCCGCATCCGACTCCTGGGGGCCGAGATCCAGCGCTCGCCGATAGGCGGATAGAGCGTCGTCGAGACGCGACACGGAGCGATAAGCGTCTCCGAGATGCCACGTGATTACTGGATCGTCACGCTCGAGCAGCTCCAGTGCCAGCTCGAGCTGCTCGACCGCGGTGACGAAGGAATGCCTTGCCTCGGCCAACCGCCCCGCGGCGAGCAGCTTGAGACCGCGCTGGTAGTGGACCCAGCCGAGACTATCGGTGATGTAACCGTCGTCCGGTCGCAGCTCGATCGCCCTCCGGATCAGCTGTTCGGCCTCGTCCAGGCGCACCCCCTGCTCCGCCCAGGTGTAGCCGACGAAGTTGAGCGCGTTCGAGTGGTCCGCCTCGAGCTCGAGTACCTTGTTCATGAGCTCGAGAGCGCGGTCGTTGCGGCTGGACTCGCTGTAGATGACGCCCAGATCGTAGTAGAGGTCGGGGTCGTCCGGACGTACCGTTATGAGCGCATCCATGGTCCGGATCGACTCCTCGTAGTCTCCGCTGCGCCCCAGGATCCCGGCCATGTAAACCGAGAGCGCCGTGTTCTCGGGAGCGGCCGCGATGGCCCTGCGGATCTCTACCAGCGCTTCGTCCGTCTCGCCCAGGCTCTCGTTGATGCGCGCCATCAGTGCGCGCGCATCCGCGAAGCGCTCCGAAGTCTGCGGGATCCGCTCCAGGATCTCGAGCGCCGCGCCATCGTCTTCTGCCTCGTGGTAGATCAGGCCCAGGAAGTAGCGAACCTCGTGAACGTAGTCCCGACCGTCGCTGCGGACGTTCGCGCTCACTGTCTCGAAGTTCCTCACCGCGTCGTCGAGGCGGCCGGCCTGGTAGTAGAGAAAGCCGAGCCGGAACCGCGCCAGGAGGTAGGTGGGGTGATACCCGATGAGCTCCTCGAGGGTTTCTATCGCGAGGTCGCGCTCACCGGCTTCCTCTTGCATCCGGGCGACCCGCATGAGCGCGAGCGGATCGCCGGGCTGGATCTCGAGCTTGCGCTGCCATGCCTCGAGCTCCCCCTCCGGGTCTCCGGAGGCGCGCCGGGTGCGGGCAATCGCCTCGTAGAGTCCGCCCTGCTGCGGGTCGATCTCGAGGCCACGGCGGTAGACCGCTTCCGCCTCGGCGAGTTGGTTGTACCGCTCGAGCGCCGCGCCCAGGGCGAAGTATCCACGCAGGTCCTGCGGGTCCGCCTGGATCATCTCCTCTCCGACCCGCATGGCCGAGTCCAACCTCCCCAGCCGCAGGTAGAGGTCGAACAGGGTGAAGAGGCCAGCCGACTCGAGTGCGCCTTCGACGAAGCGCGGCTCAAGCAGCGCAACCGCATCCTCGTAGCGACGCAGATTCACGTATAGCGATGCGAGGTTTGCCCGCAAGGAGTCATCGTCCGGCTCGAGCTCGAATGCCCGCTCCCCGTAGCGCACCGCGCGTTCGGGCTGTCCGGCGCGGACCCATACCCCTGCGAGATGGCTCTGGAGTACGGACGAGTCGGGATCCAGTCGGGCGGCCTGTTCGTAGGCTTCGGCCGCCTCCAGCAGCCGCCCCTCGAGATCGAGCTGACGCGCGCGCAAGAAGGCACTCGCCGCCGCGGTCTCCGCGGAGTACGGAACGGTCGGGGCCTCGGCTGGCGGTGCTGGCGGGGGTGTCGCGCAGGCCGTCAAGAACGCCCCGAGAAACATCCACGGGAAAGCTCGAAGCTGCAGGTCACGCATAGGGTGAAGTCGTCCAGCCCGGGCGGGCCAAGCCGAGAAAACCAAGTAAGTCCGGCATCCTAGCAGCGCCCATGGGGAGCGGCAATCGGGCGCTGATCCGCAGACTGTATCGGCTCAAGCCGCCCCCACTAAAGTCCATTCGGGTACGTTTGTGGCGCGGAGCGCCGCCGTTTGCGCGAGACCTCCGCAACCGCGGCGCGGATCGCACCCACCGCCGCATCGGCCAGGGGCAGCTGCTCGACGCGGAGCCCGAGCTCTCTCGCGATGCGCGCCGCGTCGACCTGCCGCGTCTCCTGCAACGTGCGCCCGATCAGGGCGAGCGTCGCCCAGCTTCCGCAGGCGATCGTCACGGGACAACCGAATGCCTTGAAGCGAGCGTCGGTCACCCGGCCCCGCGCATCGGTGCGGAGCTGGAGACGCAGACGCTTCCCGGCCGCATCGGTCACGTCACCGGTACCGACGTCTTCGGCATCGGCCGGCAGACGGCCCGCGTTGCGCGGAGCTCGAAAGTGGTCCAGCACCTCGACGCTGTACGGCGTCACGGCCCGTCGCCGCCGCGTTTCGCCCGCTCCCAGACCGGTGAGAGTGCGCGCAGGCGCGTGACCTGTTCGATGAGGAGATCCGCCGCCAGGTCGATCTCCGCCTCGCTGGTGGACCGCCCGAAACCGAAGCGCAGCGAGCAGAGCGCGCGCGTCTCGCCAATCCCGAGCGCGCGCAGCACGTGAGACGGCTCCCTGCTCGCGGAGGTACAAGCCGATCCCGCGGACAGGGCCAGCTTGGGAAGTGCGATCAGGAGAGCTTCCCCCTCGACGCCCAGGAAGCTGATGTTCAGATTCCCCGGCAGGCGATGCACGGCATCGCCATTGAGCTCGACGGCTTCGAGCTCCGTCGACAGCCGCTTCCAGAGGCGCTCGGCGAGCTGCGCCTCGCGACGCGCGTCCTCCGTCCGCAGCTCGCCGGCCAGCTCACACGCGCGCCCGAAGCCGACACACAGGGGAACGGGCAGCGTGCCGCTGCGCAGGCCGCGCTCGTGCCCGCCCCCGTGCAGGATCGGCTCCAAGCGCAGGCGCGGGGACCCGCGGCGCAGCCAGAGCGCCCCGATGCCTTTTGGGCCGTAGAGCTTGTGGGCGGTGAAGGAGAGCAGATCGACGCCCAGCGTGCGGACGTCGATCTCGAGCTTTCCGGCGGACTGCGCGGCGTCGGTGTGTACGGGGATCCGGCGCGCGCGGGCGATCTCGCCGATCTCGGCCAGCGGCTGGATCACGCCGATCTCGTTGTTGGCGTGCAGGATCGAGATCAGGACCGTCTCGTCGTCGAGAGCGTCTCGCAAGCGGTCGAGATCGAGAATCCCGTTGTTCCCGACCGGCAAGAGCGTCACGCGAAAGCCCTCCCGCTCGAGCGCGCGGCAGGGATCGAGGACGGAGCGATGTTCCGTCTCCAGCGAGACGACGTGACGCCCCCGGTCCCGGTTCGCGCGCGCCAGCCCCAGGATCGCGAGATTGTTCGACTCGGTCGCTCCGGAGGTAAAGATGATCTCGCGGGGATCCGCCCCGATCAGCTCCGCGAGGCGTCCGCGCCCATCCTCGACCGCCTGCTCGGCCTTCCAGCCCAGTGCGTGCGTCTTGCTGGCGGCGTTCCCAAACTCCTCGCTCCAGAACGGCCGCATCGCCTCGACGACCCGCGGATCGCACGGCGTCGTGGCCTGATGATCCAAATAAATCGGAACCCGCACCGACATAGCGCCGCAATTCTGCACCTTTCCCCGTGCGCCGCCAAGGAAGGTCGCGCCTAGGAGGCGCACCTCAAGCGCTGCAAAGCAGCGCGCGCAGCGAGGCGCAGCGAGCGTAGTGTGCGCCGGCGCGGACGCCCGCGCCGGATTTAGCGCAGTCAAGCGCAGTCAGGCGCCGAAGCTCTCCCCACACCCGCAGGTGGACGTGGCGTTGGGGTTCTCAATCTTGAACCCGCTGCCATTCAGGTCGTCGACATAGTCGACGCTCGAACCCGCGAGGTAGACGGCGCTCTTGGAGTCTACGAAGACCGGAACCCCGAAGTGCTCGGACTCCTGGTCCCAGTCCGCGGGCGCGTTCTCGAACATGAGCTCGTACTGGAGTCCGGAACAGCCGCCGCCGACGACCTTCACGCGCAGGCCGTAGCCCTCACGACCGTCGCGGTCCATGAGCTGCCTGACCTTCTGTGCGGCTGTCTCGGTGAGACTTACGAGCGACATCTGACGAGCTCCTCTACCCAGCGGATTAGTCTAAACGGATTCCACCGCATCGCAAGCCTCCACACCTGCGCTAAATCCGGCGCGGGCGGCCGCGCCGGCGCGCACTACGCTCGCCTGTGGCTCGCTGCGCACGCCGCTTGCTCGCCGTTTCGGCAGACGGGCCACAGATCTGTAGGTAGCGCGCAACTCTCACCAGGTGGGTCAGGGATGTCGGAGTAGCAGGAAGCGCTCTCGGTTGCCCTTGGGTCCGGCCAGGACGCTCTCCGCCTCGTCGACGAAGGCGAGACCCAGCGCCTCGGCCGCAACCCGCACGCGACGGCTGGCCTCGACTCGCAGCTCCGGGTCCCGGACCACCCCGCCCTTGCCGACCTCGGACCGCTCCAGCTCGAACTGCGGCTTGACCAGCAGCAGCAGGTGTCCGCCCGGGCGGGCGAGCGCTACGAGGCACGGCAGGACGGTGCGGAGCGAGATGAAGGAGAGGTCGGCAGTGACCAGATCGAACGGCTCCTGGTCCGCGTCGAGGTCGAAGTGGCGGATGTTGGTCCGTTCGCACACGCGCACGCGCGGGTCCTCGCGAAGGCGGGCCGCCAGCTGTCCGTACCCCACATCGAGAGCGAACACGGATGCGGCGCCGCGCTGGAGCAGGCAGTCCGAGAATCCCCCTGTCGAGGCCCCGATGTCCGCGCAGCGCATGTGCGCGGGATCGAGGCCGAAGGCGTCGAGCGCGCCCGCCAGCTTCTCTCCACCACGTGACACGTACGGGCTGCGCTTCGCGAGAGTCAGAACCGCATCGGCCGGGATCTGGGTGCCCGGCTTGTCCATGACGCGGTCGGCGAGGCGCACGTCCCCCGCCCAGATCCGAGCCTGCGCGCGCGCGCGGGTCGTCTCGAGGCCGAGCTCCACAACCCGTCGGTCGAGCCGGACGCGGGCCGAGGCCACTAACGACCGATCAGCTCGCGCGCCGCCCGCTCGATTCCAGCCGCGTCGAGCCCGAGCTCCGCTCGCCACTCCGCCTGGGATCCGTGCTCGATGAGCTTGTCCGGAATACCGAGAGTACGCACGGGAATCTGAACGCCCTGCTCGGCGAGCGACGCGACGACCGCGTCGCCAAAGCCGCCGATCGCGCTGTGCTCCTCGATCACGACGAGGGCGCCGCAGCGTCGCGCGAGGTCGGCCAGCCAGCGCCCGTCGACGGGCTTTGCGAAACGCGCGTTCAAGACCGCCGTGGAGATGCCCGCAGCCTCGAGCTCCTCGGCGGCGAGGCTCGCCTCGTGCACGCTCACACCGAGCGCGATGAGTCCCACGTCGCGCCCGTCGCGCAGGAGCTCCGCCTCGCCGATCTTCAGCGACTTGATCGCCGAATCGAGCGGAACGCCCAGCCCGGCTCCGCGCGGAATCCGCACGGCCGCCGGACCCGGGCGCTCGATGGCCGTCTTCAGCATCTGGCGCAGCTCGTTCTCGTCCTTCGGCGCCATCACCACCCTGTTGGGGAGCGTGCGCAGGTAGGCGATGTCGAAGAAACCTTGGTGTGTCGCGCCGTCGGCACCCACCAGACCGGCGCGATCGAGCACGAACGTGACGTCGAGGTTCTGCACGCAGACGTCGTGCACCACCTGATCGTAGGCCCGCTGCAGGAACGTCGAGTAGATCGCGCAGACGGGCTTCACACCTTCGGTGGCCAGGCCGGCCGCGAAGGTCACGGCGTGCTGTTCGGCGATGCCCACATCGTAGAAGCGATCCGGGAACACTTTCTCGAAGCGGTCGAGTCCCGTCCCACCGGCCATCGCCGCCGTGATGCCCACGATGCGCGCGTCCTCCTTGGCGAGCTCGATCAGGGCGTCGGAGAAGGCCTCCGTCCAGGACGGCGGTCCCCCGCTCGACTTCTTCATGGTGCCCGAGGACACCTCGAACTGCGACACCCCGTGATACTTGATCGGGTCGGTCTGCGAGGGCTCGTAGCCGTAGCCCTTCTCGGTCCGGCAGTGCACGAGGACGGGGTGCTCGTTGTCCTCGATGTCGCGCACGTTGCGGAAGGTCTGGATCAGCTCCTGCACGTCGTGGCCATCGATCGGCCCGATGTAGTTGAAGCCGAGCCCCTCGAAGAGCTGCGCGGGCGAGATGAAGCCCTTGAAGCCCTGCTCCGCGCGGCGCGCGAGCTCTACCAGCTCCTCGCCGGCGAACGGCACCGACTCGAGAAAGGCCTTGACCGCGTGCTTCAGGCGCCGGGTCTGCGGGGCGGACCAGCGTCGCGCCAGGAAGCTGGTGAGGGCGCCGACGTTCTTCGAGATGGACATCTCGTTGTCGTTCAGGACGACGACCAGATCCCGCAGCTTGAGGTAGCCCGCGTTGTTGAGACCCTCGTAGGCCATGCCCGCCGTCAGGGCGCCGTCCCCGATGACGGCGATTGTCTTGCGCCTCTCGCCGCGGCGGCGGATCGCCTCGGCGATCCCCGTGGCCGCCGAGATCGAGGTGCCGGCGTGCCCTGCGCCGAAGACGTCGTAGGGCGATTCCGAGCGGCGCAGGAACTTGCCCATCCCGCCCTTCTTGCCGATCGACGGGAACTGCTCGCGACGCCCGGTCAAAAGCTTGTGCGGGTAGCCCTGGTGCCCGACGTCCCAGATCAGCCTGTCGTGCGGCGTATCGAACACGTAGTGGATCGCCGTCGCGAGCTCGACCGCGCCCAGACCCGCGGCCAGATGCCCCCCGGTCTTCGAGATCATGTCGATGATGGTGCTGCGTACGGCCGCCGCCACCTCCTCGAGGCGGTCCTCGGGAAGGGCTCGGAGATCTCGCGGCGAGTGGATCTGGTCGAGGATCGAAGACATGCGCGTCTACGGTAACCGCTCGGTCAAGTGTTCGGCCAGTCCGCGCAGTGCCCAGGCTCCGACACCCAGGGATTGCAGTGCCGCGAGGGCGCGCTCGACCTCTTCCCGGACCCGCTGCCTCGTAGTCTCGGCATCGAGGACCGACAGGACAGAGCACTCCTCGCTGTCCGCATCGAGCAGGTCGTCGACCAGCTGGAAGCCCAGCCCGTAGTGGTGGCCATAGCTGGCGATCCGTTCGAGCTCCGGGCCTTCCAGCCCCCCGAGCCGCGCCCCGGACCAGGCCGAGAACTCGAACAGGGCGGCCGTCTTGCGCGCGTGGATCCCGGTGATCACCGCCAGGTCGGCCGAGCCAGGCTCGAAGGCCAGGTCGTCGGCTTGGCCTCCCAGGAGCCCGCGCGACCCCGCGGCCCGGGCCAGGCGCTCCACGACCACAGGGGGAATCCGCTCGCTCGCCAGCCGGGCAAAGGCCTCCGCGAAGAGCGCACTGCCCACCAGGATTGCCGTGGCCTCGTCCCAGCGCACGTGTACGGTTGGCCGTCCGCGCCGCTCGTCATCGTCATCCATGGCGGGCAGGTCGTCGTGGACGAGCGAGTAAGTGTGCACGAGCTCCACGGCAGCCGCGGCGGGCAACGCGTCCTCCGGATCCCCGCCCACGGCGAGCGCGCCCGCGAAGGCCATGGCGGGACGCAGGCGCTTCCCGCCGGAGAAGACCGCGTACCGCATCCCCTCGTGCAACGAGACCGGTGCCTCGTCGGCGCTCGGCAGCACCTGGTCCAGGCACTTGTCGATGCGCTCACGACTCTGTGCGAGAAACGCCTCGAGCGAGTTTGATGCTCCGCTCACGGGCCCGTCCGAGGGCTCAGGATCCGCCCCGCACCTGGAGCTTGGAGAAGACGGTCCAGCTCTTGAGGAGGTCGACGGCCCGACTGAGCTGCCGGTCGAAGGGCATGCGCCTCACGAACTCCTCCTCCGGCCCGAGCACCGGCTCCTCTTCGGGCTGCTCGCCCTCGGCTGTGAAGTGGCCTTCGAGGTCCTCCTCGCCGAAGCTCTTCTCCTCCTCGACCTCCCGCAGGGCGGCGACCTCGGCCTCAGTGTAGGGCTCTTCCCAGATGTCGGGTTGGATACGCCTCTCCTGGATCGATCGGCCGCTCGGCAGGTAGTAGAGCGCCGTCGTGAGGCGCAGGCCGGAGCCGTCGTCGAGGGGGATGATCGTCTGCACGGACCCCTTGCCGAACGTCTCCCTCCCGAGTACCAGGGCGCGCCCGTGGTCCTGCAACGCTCCGGCCACGATCTCCGAGGCCGAGGCACTACCGCCGTTGACCAGCACCACCATCGGGTACTCCGGCTGCGTGCCCGCCTTCTTCGCGGTCCACTCCATGCGATCGCCCCCACGGCGGCCCTCGGAGAACACGATCAGACCCTCGTCGAGGAACAGGTCCGCTACGCGCACGGCCTGGTCGAGCAGCCCACCGGGGTTGTCGCGCAGGTCGAGAACGAGCCCGCGGAAGTTCGGCACCGACTTGGATGCCTCCTCCAACGCATCGCCAAGCTCCCTGGCCGCACGCTCCTGAAACTGGCTGAGGCGCACGTAGGGGATGTCCGAGTCGATGACGTGCCAGGTGACGCTCGAGAGACGGATTGACGCGCGCTGGATGACGAACGGCTTGGGGGCATCCCACCCCTCCCGGGAGACCTGGATCATGATCTTCGTGCCCCGGGGACCGCGCATGAGCTTCACGGCCTCGAGCAGGTTCATCTCCTGTGTCGACTTGCAGCTCTCCTCGGTCGCGTCGGGACACACGCCGACAATCCGGTCGCGGGCGCGTATGCCCGCCTGTTGAGCGGGTGTGCCATCAATCGGCGCGACCACCGTGACGAACCCGTCGCGCTTGGTGATCTCGATGCCCAGCCCCTCGAACTCGCCCTTCGTGTCGCGCTGGATCTCCTGGTAGAGATCCGGGGAGAGGTAGGTCGTGTGGGGGTCGAGCACGTCGAGCATGCCCTTTACGGCACCTTCGACCAGCTCCCGCTCGTCCACCTCCTTCACGTAGTGCGTCTTCACCAGCTGCATCACCGTCGGAATCAGATCGAGGTTGCGGTAGTTCGGGCTGGCGAAGCTAGGGCGCAGGAATCCGGCTCCGCTCAGCAAGAGCAGTCCCAGCGCCAGGGCCAGTGCGGTCGTTCCGACCAATCGAAGCTTTCTCATGCCATCCCTTCCCTAGCGAGGTCTCAGCCAGTCGAGCGGATCCATCGGCTTGCTCTTGTAGCGAATCTCGAAGTAAAGCCCGGGTCCGGAAATAGATCCAGTCTCCCCGACCCGCCCGACCGTCTCGCCCTCGCGAACCCAGTCGCCCGCCTGGGCCTCGAGCTCATCGAGGTAGCCCGAGACCGTCACGTATTTGGCGCCATGGTCGAGGATCACCAGCTGGCCGAAGCCGCGCAGCCAGCCCGCAAAGAGCACTCTGCCGCCCGAGACGGCACGTACCGGACTTCCCAGATCGGACTCGATTTCAATGCCCGTACGGATAGTTTCCGTCCCGAACTCAAGGTCCAGTTGACGCCCGAAGGCGAGCCGCAGCGGGCCATCGACGGGCCAGCCCAGCGCTCCCGGAACCAGCCCGTCGCCGGCCGGCCGGATCCAGCTGCGCGGGCTCCCCTCGATGGCCCGCTCGAGGCGGAGGGCGGCCTCCCGCAGCTCTCGCACTGCCCGGAGCTCGTCGCGGGAGCGAGCGCGTAGCGATGCGACGGCGTTGCGGCGCTCCACGAGCATCTCGCGCACCCGGCCGTCTCGATCACTCAGCGCGCGCCCCGCGCTGCCCAGCTCGGCGACCAGCTCCCGGCTCACGTCGCGGTTCCGCCGCCAGGTGTCCTCCGCCTGCCGGTGGCGAGCGAAGAGCTGGCGGTCCTGCTCGAGAATTCGAGCCAGGCCGTGTCGAGCACGGGCGAAGGACTGGAAATCCCCAGCGGAGTAGAGCACGCGCACGCCCCCCGTGGCCGAGAACTTGTAGAGAGATACCAGCCGGGCCTCGAGCTGCACCCGGCTCTCGTCGCGCAGCTGCGCCGCCTCCGCGGTGCGTATCCGGGCAGCATCGAGCGCCACCTCGGCCGCCTGAGAGTGACGTCGCAGCGCCCGCATGCTCCGCCTGATCTCGTTGAGCTGCCGGTCGATGCCGTCGAGCTCCTCCAGCAGGCCGTCCGCCTCGTCGCGGTAGCTCCGCGCCCGAGCCTCGCGCTCCTCGATCTCGCTTCGGATGCCCTTGAGGCGGGAAGCCTCATCGGACGCGAGGGAGGCGACGGGCAGGAGCGCCAGGAGCAGGACCACGGGCAAGCGCGGGCAGATCACGGGCGTTCCTCGAGCCGGAGCAGCGACACGATCGCGCCCGCACAGCCCAGACCGACACCGAACAGCACCAGCGTCAGCACCTGGGCCGGGCCGAAGAACTCGGGCGCCCTTGGACCCAGGAGGAACTCGAGGGGCTCCACGACGATCGGGAGGCCCAGAGACCAGACTCCATAGAGCAGGAGGATCGCCAGGCCCGCGGCGGTGCCCCCCTGCAGCGCTCCTTCGAGGTAGAACGGGAGCCGAATGAAGAGCCCTCCTGCGCCCACCAGGCGCTGGATCTGGATCTCGTCCGAGCGCGCGTGCACGGTCAGTCGGACGGTACCCGAGACGATGGCTCCGAGGACGATGGCGAGGAAGACGCCGAGTCCGAGCCCCAGCCACTCCGCGACCCGGACGAAGAGAGCGTAGCTCTCCACCCACTCCTCCCCGTAGCGGACCTCCGCGATGCCGCGCAGCTGCCCGATGCTCTGGGCGATCGCCTCGAGTGCAGCGGGCGAGCGCCCGCCGGCCTCGATCTCCAGCTCGAAGGAGGCGGGTAGTGGATTCCGCTCGAGCCCCTCGAGGATGGCCGCGTCCCCACCGAGCTCGCCGCGCAAGCGCTCGAGAGCCTCGTCGGACGAGACGAAGCGAACGGCGGCCACGCCGGTAACGCCGACAAGATCGCGGGCAAGTGCGGCGGCCCCCTCCGGAGGGAGCTCTGCTCCCTCCGGAGTGAACGCGACCAGGCGGATGTCGCTTCCGAATTCCTCCAGGACGCTGCGCATGTTCCCGACGAAGAGCAGGTAGGCGCCGAGCACCAGCAGGCCCGCCGCCATGGTGGAGATCGAGACGGCCGAGACCAGGGGCGCGGCCCAGAATCCCCGCAGACCGTTGCGCCCGGCGGTGACCAGTCGACGCGTAGCGCGACCCCTCATCAGAACTGTCCCACGACCTCGCGGGAGGCCAGCCCGCGGGGCAGCGCGTCCCGAACCAGACGTCCCTCCGACAGCTCGAGGAGACGGTGCCGGTAGCGCGCCAGCAGTGAGGGGTCGTGGGTCGCGACGATCACGGTGGTCCCGCGAGCGTTCGCATCGGCGATGATGTCCATGATGTCGCGGGCGAGTTCGGGATCCAGGTTCCCCGTCGGCTCGTCGGCCAGCAACAGCGGCGGGTCGGTGACCAGCGCCCGGGCGATCGCAACGCGCTGCTGTTCTCCGCCGGAGAGGGCGCGGGGTCGGTGATCGAGGCGGTGCCCCAGACCCAAGCGCTTCAGCGTGCTCCAAACCCGCGTGCGGGTCTCACGGCGAGAGGCGCCCGCGATCTCCAGCGGGACCGCCACGTTCTCGTGGACCGTGCGATCCATCAGCAGCTTGAAGTCCTGGAAGATCACGCCGATCTCCCGTCGCAGGCGCGGGATCTGGGCCGCCTTGATGCGACTGATGTTGCGCCCCGCCACGAGCAGCTGGCCCGCCGTTGGGCGTTCCGCAGCAAACAGGAGCCGGAGCAGCGAGGTCTTGCCCGCACCGCTGGACCCGGTGAGGAACACGAACTCCCCCCGATCGACCGCCAGCGAGACGTCTCGTAGCGCCCTGATACCGCCGTCGTAGCGGAGTTCGATGTGGTAGAGCTGGATCAATGTCTGTGCCCGCAGGGGCCCCGGGCTAGCGCGCCGAGACGTACTCGAGAATCAGCTCGTCGAGTGGCTTGTCGGTGATGACCCCGGCGCCGAATTCCCGCTCGGATGCTGCTTTCGCGGCAATCCCGTCGCCATCCACGACCTCAGCGAGCTTGCTGTCAAACTTCCCGGCCGTGAGGGACTCCACAATCACGCGGTGCTGCTCCTCCATCAGCTGCCGGACTCGCTCGTCGAGGCCGCCGATGCTGTCACTCCCACTGGGAAGCTCGTAGTGGGACTTCTTGGAGTAGAGAATCGCACCGCCCTCGAAGAGCAGCGTGATGATCTGAGGACTCTCACGACCACCGTCCTCGGTCTGCACGTGGAACGTGCGTCCCAGGTGGCTGACGTTCGTGTTGAAGCCTCCGACCACGGCCTCTCAACCCCTCCCCGCGAATTGTGCGGTACCGCTGCGCTCGACGCCATTATCGGGTGCAGAGTTTCCCCGCCTGAGTGTGCGTGATCCGGACGGCCGGGTCCCGGCTCCCGGACGGTCGGGGTACGCCCGGGCAACGGATTCCGCCGTGGCGGGAGAGGCGGTCGCGAGAGTCCGCCCGCTGGAGCGAGGATGTCCCCACCGGGCCAAGCTTTCCTCAGCTGGGCACAGGGCGCGACTGTATGTGAAATGAGAGACGCCCCGGCAGTGCCGGGGCGCCTCGGGAAGGACAGTCCAGGCCGGGGACTGTCCGGGGGGCTAGTGTCCTGTTCCGGGAGTGCGCTCGCATTCTCGGAACAGGACACACCCCATCACTTCGGACTCCGCGTCGCCAATGCGTCCGACGAGAGGCGTGTGAACGCGCCCCCGCTCCAGGCATCGAGATGGGCGGCGAGCTCGCGGACCCGGACGAGGAGCTCCCTACGCTCGGCGCCGGCCGCCGGGGCGAGCGCCGCGACACGCATGAGCATGCGGACCCGCTCGAAGTAGAGCCGGTTCACCCGCTCGAGCACCTGGTCGCGCAGCTCGATCAGCTGGCGGCGCTCCCGCGAGATGTCGAGGGCCTGGTCGGGCTCGGCGCTGCGCGCCAGCTCCCATACGAAGCCGAGATCGAGCCCGATGCTGCGGTCGAGATCCGACGAGCTGTCGAAGAGGTTCCGCACCCGGCCCGACGAGAACACCTCGTCGTGCTTGCGATCTCGCTCGCGATCCCGATCGAAGGACAGGCTCGCCCGCACCTGCGGCAGCCAGGCGGAACGCCGCGCACGTTCCGCAATGCGTGCAATGCGATGCGGCGAGAGCTCCAGATAGGCGAGCACGGCGCGCTGCAGCACACCGATCTCGGGAGTCGCGGGCACATCGCTGAGCGCGCGCACGCGATCCGGAGCTGCGCCCAGCGGGAGGGTAGCGATCCCACGCCTGGTCGCGACCAGAAGCCGACCGTCGCTCTGCAAGAGGTCGAACGCGTCCGCTTGAACCGCCGGCTCGGCGATACCGCTCTCCAACCGACCCTCGCCGTAGGGATAGACGCCGCGCTCCGAGGCCACCCAGAGGGTCGAGCCCACGCGCAGGAACCCGCGCAGCTCGCCGATCCCCAGCTCCAACCGGCGCGCCCCCGCACCCTCCAACTTCCACAAGCCACGCGGCACGCAGAGCAGCGAGGCCCCGGCGAAGTCCACGGCCCCGCGCAGCTCCCACCACCCGTCCTCCACCCCACCCAGAACACGCTCGAACGCGCCCGGAGGGCTCCGGCGCCAGATCGCCCCCCGCATGGCAACCCAGACACCCGCGGGAGACGTCCGCACCGAGGCCACCGCTCCGGCGGGCAGCGACGTCTCGCGCCGGAAGGTCGGCGAGTGCCGGGGGCGCGAGTAGAGCCCCGACTCGGCGGCGACCCATTGGATCTGCCTGCCGTCGCTGGCCACCGCCCGAACCCGGGCTCCCGCCCCCAGCGAGACGGGCGCGGGTCGCTCGGCGCCGGGGCGCCAGTCGTAGAGGCCTGCTCCCGCGGCGATCAGGAGGTGACCATCGGAGACCGCGAGGTCGCGCACACCGCCCCGCGTCAGCACCAGAGACCAGCCCTCCTCCTCGCTCAGGTAGAGACCGCGCTCCGTACCCACGACCAGCCGTTCCCCGTGAAGGGCGACGCTGGTGGCTGGCGAGGGCGGGGCAGCGGCGAGCCAGCCGGGCAGCAACAGGAGGTTCCACAGTGCGAGCACGATCCGATGGGAGAGCAAGCGACGTGCCCGCCCTGAGACTCCAGAAACCCGGGCTAGCGGCCAGATGTGAACGAGCGCTGGCGAGGTTGTGAACCTTGGCCCCGCCCGCGGAGGCACCCGCTCCACGCGCTTGACAGGTTCCGCCCCATGTCTAGAATCCGCTGCACGCGCGCGGACTTTCGCCGCCGCGAAGGTCGGGAGGCGAGAGCGATTCCAACACCATCCCTCATGGTCCGGGCCATTCTGCCGCTCGCGCTCGCCGGTCTGCTCGGCTGCTGGACCACCCCCGAGCCCCAGACCGGGCTCTTCGAGTGGGTGGACGAGGCCGGAGTGGTCCATTACACGACCGACCGCGAGAACGTGCCCGAGAACTACCGCTCGACCACGCGCCTGCTGAGTGCGGACCGGGGCACGCGCGAGGCCGCCCGCGCGGGCGCGCCCGCCCGGCGCGCCCGCCCCGAGACCCCACCGTTCGTCGAGAGCGCGGTGCCGCGAGCGGACCGCAGCGCGCCGCCGCCGAGCGTTCGGAGCGCACCTCCAGCGACGCGTCGCGCACCCGAGATCAGCGCGCAGCAGGCGCGGGCCATCGCGGACAAGGAGGCAGCCATTCAACAGGATCGCGAGGCGCTCAAGGATTTCATCAGCCAGGAGAGCTCGGACGGGACGGAGCTCGCGACGGATCCCCAGCTGCGCGAGCTCGCCGAACACCTGGCTAGGCTGGAGTCGGATCTGGCCGCGCTGCGCGCAGGCGCTCAGCCCTAGTGTCCCGTTCAGGACACTAGGCAACATGCCTCGCCCAGTCGTCGCCCTGGCCGGCGGAGTCGGTGCCGCCCGCTTCCTCGAAGGCCTGGTCCAGGTGGTCCCACCCGAGGAGATCACGGCAATCGTCAATACGGGAGACGATCGCGACTTCTTCGGACTGCGCGTCTGCCCGGACCTCGACATCGTCACCTACACGCTCGCGGGGATCGTGAACCGCGAGACGGGCTGGGGCTTTCGCGACGACAGCTTCCACTGCATCGACGCACTCGGGCGCCTGCGCGACGACACCTGGTTTGCGCTCGGCGACCGGGATCTGGCGACGCACATCCAGCGCAGCGCGCGGCTGCGCGAGGGGGCCACGCTCTCGCGCGTCACCGCCGAGATCGCGGAGGCCTTCGGCGTCGCGGTGGAGCTCCTGCCGATGACCGAGGAGCTCGCCCCGACCCGCGTGGTGAGGCGGGACGGAAGCGTTGCCGACTTCGAGGAGTACCTGGTTCGCGACGGCGCACCGGCGGACGTGCGCGAGGTCGACCTGTCGGCGGCGGCCAGAGCCGCCCCCGCACCGGGACTCCTCGAGGCTCTCGAGGCTGCGGAGACGCTGCTCATCTGCCCGAGTAACCCCGTCGTATCGATCGGAACCATTCTCGCCATCCCGGGGGTGCGCGCCCGCCTCGAGGCCCGACGCTCCGCGGTCGCAATCAGCCCCATCATCGGCGGCCGCCCCGTCAAGGGCCCGGCGGACCGCCTGCTCCCCAGCCTGGGTGTCGAGGTCTCGGCTCTGGGGGTGGCGGAGCTCTATCGCACGCTCGCGAGCGGCATCGTGATCGATCGGGCCGACGCCGCGCTCGCACCAGAGATCGAGGCGCTCGGTCTGGCGGTCCGCATCGAAGACACGCTCATGCGGGACTCGAAGATTGCCGCGAATCTGGCGGCGGCAGCACTCGCACTGGCTGGGACACGCGCTTGAAGGTCGCGGCCGTCGTCCCGTTCAGGTGCTTCACGCGCGGGAAGAATCGCCTGCGCGCACGGTACGCGGACAGCGAGGTGGAGCAGATTCTGCACGCCCTGCTGCTGGACGTTCTCGGCGCTCTGGGCTGCGCCCGTGAGGTCGACTACCTGGCGGTTCTGACCGACGACGAGGCGGTTGCTCGGGTCGCTCGTGCGGCAGGCGCAGACGTGCGCCTGCGAACACCCGACCCCGGTCTGAACGAGGCGATCGAGCTCGCCGCGGCAGAGCTGGAGGCGGCCGGCTACGAGGCCCTGCTCGTCGTTCTGGGCGACCTCCCGCTGCTCCGGGGAGCGGATGTCGACGAGGTCGTGAAGGTCGGCGAAAAGCGCGAGATCGTACTGGTCCCCTCGTCGGACGGGGGCACCGCACTGCTCCTCCTGCGTCCCCCGCGGCGCATCCCGCCCCGATTCGGCCCGAACAGCGCCAGTCGTCACGCAGAGGCGGCTCGCAAGGCGGAGCTGCGAGCCTTCGAGCCCGACTCGCCGGAGGAGATCTGCCGCGTCGACCTCGACACCCCCGAGGACGCCGAGCGCATTCTCGCCTCCGGCATCCCGTGCCGGACGCGCGACGTCCTGCTGAAGCTGGCCCGGTGAGCATCCACCTGCACGCCATCGAGGGACTTCCGGAGA
>JAUXJB010000274.1 GCA_030624945.1 Deltaproteobacteria bacterium
CCACGAGCTGCGCACGCCGATGATGTCGATTCTCGGATACGCCGAGCTCTTCCCCGAGGCGGAGTCCATGACGGAGCGCCGCGAGTACTCGGGCAGGGTGAGGCGGAGCGCCGAACACCTGCTCGGGCTCATCGACGAGATCCTGGACGTGTCGAAGATCGAGACGGGGAATCTCAGCGTCGAGCGCATCGCGTGTGCTCCGGTCGAGCTGCTGCAGCGGGTTGGGGAGATCATCGAGCCGCGCGCAGCGGAGAAGGGGCTGGCCTTCGAGGTGGGCTACGACAGCCCGGTGCCCCAGGAGATCCGGACCGACCCGACCCGGGTCCAGCAGATCCTCCTCAATCTCCTGGGCAATGCGATGAAGTTCACCACCAAGGGGACGGTTCGGCTGCTCGTGGGTCTCGCGACCTCCCCCGAGGTCGAGGAGCCCATCCTGCGCTTCATCGTCGACGATACGGGGATCGGCATCGACCCGGCCGATCGAGAGCGCCTGTTCAAGCCGTTCTCGCAGGCGGACATGTCGACGACGCGGCGGTTCGGGGGAACCGGCCTGGGACTCTCCATATCCCGCAGCCTCGCACGCCTGCTGGGAGGCGACGTCACGATCGAGGACAAGGACGGTCCCGGAACCCGCTTCGTGGCGACGATCCAGGTGGGCTCGCTCGCGGGTGCAGAGCTGTTCCGGAGCCCCCTGGAAGCCCTCGTGAAGCTCGCGGAGCTCGCACCCGAGTCTGGCGAGAGCGACGAGGAACCGAGCTTGGAGGGGTTCCGCGTCCTCCTGGCCGAAGACGGCGAGGACAACCAGCGGCTGATCGGCAGGATTCTGGATCTGGCCGGCGCCAAGGTCGAGATCGTCGAGAACGGCCAGCTCGCGGTCGAGCGCGCCGCGGAGGCGAAGTCCGCGGGGAATGCGTTCGACGTGATCCTGATGGACATGCAGATGCCGGTTCTCGACGGCTATGCCGCGACGCGCCGTCTGCGCGCCGAGGGCTATCGGGGTCGCATCATCGCGCTCACGGCCAACGCCATGCAGGGCGACGCGGAGAAGTGTCTGGCGGCCGGTTGCGACGTGTACCTGCGCAAGCCCATCCGAAAGCGCCGCCTGATCGAGGCGATTGCCGGAGACTGAGGGGCGCAGCTTCCCTTACGAGAGCCCGCGTTGAGCCGCGCGGACGAAGGCGGCCACGCCCTCGACCGGGATGGATGGAAGCACGCCATGGCCCAGGTTGAGGATGTGCCCGCGAGCCTTCTGGCCCGCACGGATGAGCTCGGCGACCGCCCGCTCGATCTCCGCCGGTGGTGACTTGAGCGCCGACGGCTCCAGGTTTCCCTGCAGCGAGACCCGCTGCCCGATGCGTCGGGCCGCCTCGCCCAGATCCGTTCTCCAGTCCAGGGACACGACATCGGGTCCGATGTCGGCGATGGCCTCCATCAGATGCGAGGCCGCTCGCGCAAAGATGATCAGGGGGGGCCTTTGCTCGGGCAGCAGGTCGAGTACGCGCCGCAGAGACCGGCCCGCGAAACGCTCGAAGCGCGGAGTGGAGAGCACGCCCGCCCACGTGTCGAAGATCTGGAGGACGTCGGCACCGGCTTCGATCTGCACTCGCAGGGCCTCGGCGCTGATTTCTGCCATGCGATCGAGGAGCGTATCCACGAACTCCGGCGCGCTGTAGGAGAGGCCGCAGAGCAGCTCCACGTCTCGGGACAGCTTCTGCTCGGAGACATAGGCGGCCAGCGTCCAGGGTGCGCCGGCGAAGCCGATGACCGCGGCTTCCTCACCGAGCTCGCGCTTGAGAAGGCGGATGGCCTCGCAGGTGGGTTGCATGGCGCTCTCGACATCGCCGGCGAGGCGCTCCAGGTCCCCGCGTCCCTCGACGGGGTTGCGCACCACGGGGCCGGGATCGAAGTGGAGCTCGATCCCGAGGCCGGTCAGCGGAATCAGTATGTCGGAGAAGACCACGACCCCGTCCACCCCGAAGCGCTCGAACGGATGCAACGAGATCTCGGTTGCGCGCGCGGGATCGCGACACATCTCGAGGAAGCTCGAGCGCTCTCGCAGCGCGCGGTATTCCGGGAGATAGCGTCCCGCCTGTCGCATCAGCCAGACGGGTGGTCGGTCGACGGGCTGCCCGTGGCAGGCCCGCAGGAAGCGCTCGCGGCGCTTCATCTCGCCGCTCGTGTCTGCCAGGCCCAAAGTCTACCCATGATAGGCCGGATTCGGCGCGCGCGCCTATTGACTGGCGAGGGGGTGACCCAGCGGTTGTCGACGACGAAGAAACGCTGCCAGAGGTCTGCTCCCTTCGTCAGGCCGATGCGCGGGCTGCGCGCGATC
>JAUXJB010000168.1 GCA_030624945.1 Deltaproteobacteria bacterium
CGCGAGGTTCTCGTCACGGAGAGCAAGGGCGGGAAGCCCCACCTCGAACCCTATCTCGAGGAGTGGCAGCGTCTGCAGGGGATCATTCGCGAGCGGCGGGTGTGAACCCCGCGAGAGCTGCCGGCCTGCTGCTCCTCTGGCTGTGTGTGCTGCCGGACTCGCCAGCGGCGGCGGAGATGCCGCGACTGGTGCTCTTCGTGGCTGTCGACCAGCTGCGCCCCGATGGGATGGACCCGCAGCTTCCGGGCGGTCTCGGACGCCTCGTCCGCGAGGGCCGCGTCTACACGGACGCCGCGCTCGAACACGCCGTGACCGAGACCTGTCCGGGACACTCGACGATGCTCACCGGGCAGCACCCCGCGACGACGGGAATCCCCGCCAACGAGTTCATCGACGCCGAGCGGGGCGAATCCGTCTACTGCGTCGAGGATGCAGGCGGCGACGCCGGAGTGTTCGGGAGTGAGGGAGAGGGGCGATCACCGCGGAGCCTGCGCGCGACCGCGCTGGGCGACTGGCTGAAGCGGGCGCGCCGGGGAGCGCGCGTCTTCAGCGTCTCGGCCAAGGATCGGGCCGCGATCATGCTGGGCGGTCAGCGCCCGGACGCCGCCTACTGGTTCAACCTCACCGGCGAGCTCGGATTCACAACCAGCAGGTACTACATGGCGGAGCTCCCCGGCTGGGTCACGGCGTTCAACGGCGCTCTCCGCGAGGGGCTTCCCCAAACGTGGACCCACGAGGTGACGGATGGTGTGCGGCCGGGCAGGGCAGACGATTTTCCGGGAGAGTCCTCCGAGTACGGGCGCACCAGCGGCCACCCTTTGCTGGATGGCGATCCGGACGAGTGGGCCTCTGCGCTGTATCGGACGCCGTACATCGATCGGGTCACGTTGTCCTTCGCCGCGGAGCTCGTCGAGCGGGAGGGGCTGGGAGGTGGAGCCGGCCCCGATCTGCTCGCGCTCTCGCTCTCGGCGGTCGACACCGTCGGTCATCTGTACGGGCCCTACAGCCACGAGTCGCGCGACACACTCCTGCGTCTCGATCGCGAGCTGGGCCGCTTCCTCGACCTGCTCGAGTCGCAGCTGGGTCCGGATCGCCTGCTGGTCGTACTGACCTCCGACCACGGCGTTCTGCCCTTGCCCGAGTGGCTGCGCCATACGGGCCATCTCGCCTGCCCCGTTGACGGTGGGCGCGCGAGCACGGTCGCGCTCGCCGGATGGCTGCTGTGGGAGCTCCACAGGGAGCTCACCGGAATATTCTCGTGGCCCAGGCGCTGGCTCGTCTTCGGCGGCGCCCGGATCGGCGTCCGGCGCGCAGCGGCTCGCAGCGCGGGGGTCTCCGTCGAGCACGTGGTCGCCGTGGCCGAGTCGCACCTGGAGGCGCACCCGGCGATCGCACGCGTCTGGACGCTGGAGGAGATCCGGAGCGGCACGGGGGAGCTCGCCGAGCTCTACCGCCGCTCGCTCGTACCCGGACGCAGCGGGGATCTCCATATCCAGCTCGAGGAGACGTGCCTGATGAGGACCTCGGGCACGACGCATGGCTCGCTCTACGCCTACGACCGACGGGTGCCGCTGGTCTTCTGGGGAGCGGGGATCGAGCCCGCGAGGGTCGCGGGTCCTGCAACGCCCGTGGACATCGCCCCCACGCTCGCACGCCGGCTCGGACTGGAGGCGCCAGCGGGTCTCGCGGGTCGGGTGCTCTTCGAGTGAGCGCCCCTCAGATGGGTATCCCGCGCGCCTTGCGCGGTAGCGGCTCGGGACCAGTACATGGTGCGGCCGACTTGCATGCCGCCCTGCGGCCGCTCGCCGAGTTTGAATGTCGGCACGCCGCTCACGTTGGCCTCGAGTCCGGGCCGCACTCGCCTGGCGCCCGATCAGGGGCGATACTGGCGGACCAGTGGCGGTCCGTCGAATCACGCTGCTGCGAGAAGCACACCCGGGCAGGCCGGCCTACGACGCCGCGGTTTCCCGGGCGACGCTCCAGCGTGTGGCCCGTGAGCTGGAGCCCGAGACCCTCCGCCTGTACCGCCCCGATCCCGTCGTCGCGTTCGGTCGGCGCGATGTCGTCGCTCCGGGGTACGCCGCAGCGGTGCGAGCGGCGCGCGACCGCGGGTTTGCCGCGATCCAACGCCTCGCGGGCGGCCGCGCCGCCGTGTTCCACGATGCGACGCTGGCTTTCGCCTGGACGATTCCGGATCTGCGCGCGCGCGAGCGCATCGGGCACCACTTCGAGGCGCTGGCGGAGATCATGCAAGGGGCGTTTCGCAAGCTCGGCGTGGATGCGCGGATAGGCGAGGTGCCGGGCGAGTACTGTCCCGGCGCGCACAGCGTGAACGCGGGTGGGGCCCGCAAGCTCATGGGCGTGGGCCAGCGCGTGATGCGCGGCGCCACGCACGTGGGCGGCGTGGTCGTCGTCGGTGGCAGCGAGAGCATCCGCGACGTGCTGATCCCGGTCTACGAGGCGCTGCGGCTCGACTGGGAGCCCCGCAGCGTCGGCAGCCTCCGGGACGAGCTCGGTCAGCTCGAGATCGCTGCCGTCGAACGCGCGATCCTGGACGAGTTCGCTGCGCGCTCTCTGCTGGTGCCTGGCTCGCTGGGGTCCGCGACGCGCGCTCTCGCCGGGAGGCTCGAGCCCGACCACCACTCCGGAGCTTGAAGATCGAGCGGGTACCGCCAGCGGACGCCGAATTTTTGAGCGGGCAGTGGTAGGCTACGCGCCGATCCGCACGGGAGGAAGCAGATGGCCAACTTCGAGAAATTCGCCGACGTCGCTGTCGAGCTGAAGGGCTACGTGGCCACGGTCGAGATCCAGCGCCCCCCGCACAACTACTTCGATGTCGCCTTGGTGCGATCGCTGGTGGACGTCTTCCTCGCCCTCGACGACGAGGACAGCTGCCGGGCCATCGTCCTCGCTTCGCAGGGGAAGTCCTTCTGCGCCGGGGCGCAGCTCGCGGCCAGCGAGGACGGAGCGGCCGGTGCCACCGAGCCGGAGGCCGGCCCACGACGGGACGGGTCCGGTCATCTCTACCAGGAGGCGGTGCGCCTCTTCGAGGCCGAGACGCCCGTCGTGGCCGCCATCCAGGGAGCGGCCATCGGCGGGGGGCTGGGGCTCGCGCTCGTGGCGGACTTTCGGGTCGCTTGCCCGGAGGCTCGTTTCAGCGCCAACTTCTCACGCCTCGGCTTTCACCACGGCTTTGGCCTGACGGTGACGCTTCCCGAGCTGGTGGGCAAGCAGGCTGCGAACAACATGCTGCTGACGGGGCGCAGGCTGAAGGGCGAGGAGGCGTTCCGCCTGGGCCTGTGCGACCACCTCGTGCCGAAGGAGCAGCTGCGTGCCAAGGCCAGCGAGCTTGCGGAGGAGATCGCGGGCTCGGGGCCGCTCGCCGTTCGTTCCATCCGCAGAACCATGCGCAGGGGACTCGCCGATCGGATTCGCATCGCCACCGACCACGAGCTGGTCGAGCAGGACTGGCTGCGCAAGACCGACGACTTTCGCGAGGGCGTGCGCGCGACCGCGGAGCGGCGGGACCCGGACTTCCAGGGGAACTGAGCCTGGCGCAGGCTCTGGGCGGGTGGGCCTACCAGCCCGTCCAGTCGGGCTTGCGCTTCGCCGCGAAGGCCCGCGGACCTTCTGTGCTGTCCGGGTGGGCGTACATCTTCTGCAGCTGGTCGTAGCGGGTCTCTATGGCTTCGCGCAGCGAGGTCTTGTCGAGTCCTTCCATCACCGCCTGCTTGCTCGCGCGCACAGAGAGCGGAGCGCACTCCAGGATCTGCTCCGCCCAGGCGCGCGCAGCTTTCATGAGCTGGTCGTGGGGGACGACCTCCGTGACGAAGCCGAGCCGCAACGCCTCCTCGGCCCCGACCCGGCGCCCCGTCAGAATCATGCCCATCGCCTGCTTCAGGGGAATCTGGCGCGGCAAGCGGTGGACGCCGCCCGCGGCCGCGAAGAGCCCCACCCGCGGCTCCGGGAGCGCGAAGAGCGCGTTCTCCGACGCGATCGCCAGGTCGCAGGCGAGCACGGTCTCGAACCCGCCACCCATGGCGATCCCGTTCACGGCGGCGATCAAGGGCTTGGGATTGTCGAAGCGCGCGGTGATCCCGGCAAACCCCTTGCTCACGAGCGACGAGCTGGAGCCGCCCTCGGCCATGTACTTGAGGTCGGCCCCCGCGGAGAAGGCGCGCTCGCCCGCTCCCGTGAGGATCGCGACGGCGAGCTCCGGATCCGCGACGAAGTCGTCGAACACCTGGCTGAGCTCGGCGTTCGCGGGCGGGTGGAGGGCATTTAGCACCTCGGGTCGGTTGAGGGTGACGATGAGCAGCCGCCCCTCTCGCTCGAGCTCGCAGAACTCCGGCATGGCACACTCCTCCGACGCGCTGGTGTTCTGTTCCGGGAGTTCCGCCGAGA
>JAUXJB010000185.1 GCA_030624945.1 Deltaproteobacteria bacterium
GACGCCCGAGGCGACCTCTCTCAGCTGTGTGACCGTCATAGCGTTGAGCTCGTGAAAATCCATCCGGGAACCTTCCGACAGTTCGTTTGACCCGGTCCAGAGCATAGCGGTGACGACGCAAACTCGCGATCGCTCGCTCCGGGGCCCGGCACGCCCGCCACCGCATGCCGTATAATCGCGCTCCCTCTCTCAACAAGGAGCGCGCGTTGGCGTCTGCGAAGCCGCAAAAGCCTGTCCCCTTCCCCACACCCGAGACCCAGCACTTCTGGGATGGAACCAAGGCCGGAGAGCTGCGCTTGCAGCGCTGTGACACGTGCGAGCACGTCTACTTTCCACCGCGCCCCTTCTGCCGGGAGTGCGGCTCGCGATCGGTCTCGGTGTTCGAGGCGAGCGGTCACGCCACGCTCTACAGCTACGTGATCAATCACCGCCCGGCTCGCGGCTTCGATGGTCTCTACGCGGTCGCCGTCGTCGAGCTGGAGGAGGGTCCGCGCATGATGACGAACATCGTCGACAGTCCGCAGACCCCCGAAGCGCTGGTGCTCGACATGCCGCTGGAAGTTGTCTTCGAGCCGGTCAGCGACGAGATCTCGCTCCCGCTCTTCCGTCCCGCGGGGACCTGAGATGCAATCGAAGACGGTCGCGGTCGTCGGCGCTGCCGAAACCACGGAGATGGGCACGATCCCGGACGCCTCGGAAACCTACCTGATCGCCGACGCCGCCCTGAACGCGTTCGAGGATGCAGGACTCACGGCGAAGGAGATCGATGGGGTGGCCAGCTCCAGCGATTCGCCCGTGGCGATCGCCCACTACCTGGGCATCACGCCCACCTGGGTCGACGGTACGCAGGTCGGGGGCTGCTCCTTCATGCTCCACGTTCGACACGCCGCGGCGGCCATCAACGAGGGGCTCTGTACCACGGTGCTGATCACGCACGGCCAGAGTGGGCGCTCGGGCATCGGCCGCTCGGGCCGCGGCGGGGCTCCTTCGAGTCTTGCGGGCCAGTTCGAGGCGCCCTACGGCGGGGTAGGGCCTACGACCGCCTTCACCATTCCCGTGCTCCGCTACATGAAGGCCTTCGGGCTGACGCACGAGGAGCTCGCGATGGTGGCCGTGATCCAGCGCGAGTGGGCGTCCCGAAACCCGCGCGCGAGCTTCCGGGATCCGATCACCGTCGCTGACGTTCTCGAATCGCGCATGATCGCCTACCCGTTCCACCTGCTCGAGTGCTGTCTCGTAACGGACGGCGGCGGCGCCTTGATCCTGACGTCGGCGGAGCGCGCCCGGGATTTCCCGACGCGCCCGGTCTACCTGCTCGGTACCGGGGAGAGCTCCGAGAGCCCGATGATCAGCCAGATGACCGACTTCACCACCTCGCGGGCGTTCCGCGTCTCTGGCGAGAAGGCCTTTGGAGAGGCAGGCATCACGACCGAGGACGTCGATCATCTGATGGTCTACGACGCCTTCGCCCACCTGCCGATCTACGGCCTCGAGGACCTGGGATTCGTGGGCCGGGGCGAAGCCGGGAAGTTCATCTGGGAGAGGAACACTGCCCCCGGGGGCAAGCTGCCGGTCAACACCAACGGGGGCGGGCTGAGCTACATGCACTCGGGACAGTACGGCATGTACGCCCTGCAGGAGAGCGTGCGTCAGATGCGCGGGATCGCCCCCGCTCAGGTGCCCGGCGCGAAGATCTCCGTCTGCCACGGCGTCGGGGGGATGTTCGCGGCCAGCGGGACGGTCATCTTCTCGAACGAGGCCCCGTGAGAGCCCTCAGCCAGCTGGGCGAGGTGCAAGCTATTTCCTGCGCCTGGCTGGCGAAAGCCTGCAGTTTGGGCCACCGGTTCCGGCCTAAGCTGCCGATTTCGCAGGGCTCGCCCACCGGCACGGGGCTTGCTGGTCTCCACTTGCGTGAGAACGTCGTCTACAATTCCACGGTCTCGGCAAGGTCCTCTATGTGGCTGGGCCGGCCTGTTCGGGGAGACCTCGATGTCCGACTCGTGGGACGAGCGCAAGCGCGGTAGAAAGCGATCAACCTCGCGGGAGCGCGGTTCCCGGGGCCCTCGAAGGACGGTGGGGGACGATCACGACGCCCGTCCTTCTGCCCGGGAGGTGGCCCGGCAGGTGGATCTGCATCAGCGGCGGCCACGACGCCGCCGTCGGAGCCAGCGCGACCTCTCGCCCGAGGAGCGCGCCTACCAGGAGGCCCGTCGAACGGCAGAGCGGAAGATCCGCTTCGTTCAGCACCTGGTGACCTACTTCTTTGTCTGCTTCTTCCTGTTCTTCGTGGCGGGACGCGTGGCGTCGACGATCGTCGGGCTGGCGTGGGGGATCGGCCTGGCCTCGCACTTCTTCCAGGCCATCGTGGCCCCCGAGCTGCGGCGCAAGTGGGTGGGCGCCGAGGTCGATGCTCAGGTCGCCCGCTCCGTCACGAAGGAGCGACGCGCGCTGGAGGGAGAGAACCTGCGCTCGCTGGAAGAGCTCTCTGCCTCGATCGCTCACGAGATCCGCAACCCCATCACCGCGGCCAAGAGCCTGGTCCAGCAGCTCGGCGAGGATCCGACCTCCACCGACAACGTGGAGTACGCCCAGGTAGCTCTCCAGGAGCTCGACCGGGTGGAGCGGTCGATCTCGCACCTGCTGCGCTACGCGCGCGAGGAGGCGATGGACGTGCGCGCGATCCAGCTCGGGGAGGTGCTGGAGAGCGCGCTCGATACGTTGCGCGACAGGATTGACGGATCGGGGGTCAAGCTCTCGGTCGAGCTCGACTGCGAGGGCTGGATGGAGGGCGACCCCGAGAAGCTTCGACGCGTACTGATCAACCTGGTCGGGAACGCGCTCGACGCGTTCGAGGAGGTCGGTGCGCGCGATCCGAGTCTGGAAGTCGGCCTGGGCGAGAACCTGGCCGGCACCGAGGTGTGGGTTCGCATCAAGGACAACGCGGGCGGCATGGACCCGGACACGCAGAAGAAGATCTTCCGGCCGTTCTACACCTCCAAGTCGAACGGCACCGGGCTCGGCCTGGCCATCACGCGCAAGCTCGTCGACGCGCACAAGGGCCGGGTCGAGCTGCACTCGACACCGGGCAAGGGGACGGAGTTCGTGCTGACCTTCCCGAAGCAGGCCGGTGGAGAGTTGACCGGATGAACGCCCGCATCCTGATCGTGGAAGACGAGAAGGCCATTCAGCTGGCGTTGCGCGGGCTCCTGCGCAAGGACGGCTACGAGGTCGAGCTCGCCGACGACGGAGAGATGGCGATCCGCAAGCTGGCGGACAAGACCTACGACCTGATCCTGACGGATCTCTCGCTCGGCCGAGGCTCCAGCGGCATGGACGTCCTGCGCGCCTCCAAGGAGCACCGCCCCGAGACGGCGGTGGTGATGATCACCGCCCACGGCTCCGAGAAGATCGCCGTCGAGGCCATGCAGGAAGGCGCCGAGGACTACGTGCCCAAGCCCTTCGACAACGAGGAGCTGCGTGTCGTCGTATCTCGCGCACTGGAGCGCACACGTCTGCAACGCGAGCACCGCATGTTGCTGGAGCGCGTCGAGCGCGAGTACAGCTTCGAGAACCTGATCGGCTCGGGTCCGGCCATGCGCCAGATCTTCGAGATGATCCAGAAGGTGGCCGAGACGGATCTCAGCGTGCTCGTGCGCGGCGACAGCGGTACGGGCAAGGAGCTCGTCGCGCAGGCGCTCCACCAGCGGAGCTCGCGCAAGAACCGCCCGTTCGTGGCGGTGAACTGCGCCGCCATCAGCCGCGAGCTGATCGAGAGCGAACTCTTCGGGCACGAGAAGGGCGCATTCACGGGCGCCGACGCGCGCCGGATCGGAAAGTTCGAGGCCGCGGACCAGGGAACGATCTTCCTCGACGAGATTGGCGATATGGCCCCGGAGACCCAAGCCAAGGTGCTGCGGGTTCTCCAGGAGTACTCCTTCGAGCGGGTCGGCGGGAGTGCACCGATCGAGGTCGACGTCCGCGTCGTGGCGGCCACCCATCGCGACCTCGAGACCGAGGTCAAGGAGGGCCGCTTCCGCGAGGATCTCTACTAC
>JAUXJB010000087.1 GCA_030624945.1 Deltaproteobacteria bacterium
ATTGCGTGGCCAGATCGGCGAGCTCGGTCTGAATCTCGTTGAATCGCTCGCGTGACGCGCCCTCGAGCCCGACACCGTTCAGTCGAGCCTCCAGCAGCAGGGTCTCGACGACCCGACGCTGGGCCGCATCGAGCTCGGCCCAGCTCGGGCCCGCGCGCAGCGCCTCGAGGCCCGCGTACAGCGGCACGCTCTGACCGAGCTCCACTTCGAAGCGGACGACCTCGGACTGCACGGCGTCGTGTGCGGCGCGCAGAGCCTCGCTGTTCTGCACCCCCATCAGGTGGCGGACGATGCCCCAGGAGTAGGCGAGCCGATCCACCAGCCGTTCGATCGGCTCGACCAGGCCCTCCCACGTGGGCGTGACCTCTGCCTCGAGCCCCTCGAGCTCCGAGCGGAGATCGGCGAGCAGGCTGCGGATCGAGGGCTCGACTTGCTCCGAGCGCACCAGGTCGAAGCGCGGCAGGCCCCGCTGATCCAGCAGAGACGCGCTCGAGTCGTTCATCTCCCCCCCTTGATGCTCAGCGCTGCAGGCTGCGAAAAGCCTCTCTCAAACCGAAGAGGGGCCGAAAGCCCGTCGCCTGGACGAAGCGCTCGCCGGAGATCGTACAGGGAAACTTTATGTAATCGATCGCGCCGGGCGGGACGTTGAGCAGCCCGAATCGAAAGAGCCTGCCGAGAAGCGGCCGCGCCACGAACTCGGGCAGCGCGAGCGGCGTTCCGCCCGTTTCGTGGATCGCTACGTGCAGCGGCACCTCCCCGGGCCCCGTCACGTTGTAGACGCCGCGCAGGCCGCGCTCCACCGTCTGTGCCAGCGCCTCGGCCAGATCCTCCTCGTGCATGAACTGGAGCATCGGGTTGAATCCCATCATCACCAGGACCACGCGCTGGCGCAGGTAGGTCGCCATGGAGTTGGAGACGTAGTAACCGAGCGTCGGCACGGGACGCAGCACCGAGGTGCGGACCTCCGGATACTGCCACATGAACGCCGTGGCGAGCGTATCCAGCTCCACGAGGTCGCGAATTTCCGGGTAGTTCCGGCTCGCCGAGAGAGGGTGCTCCTCGTCCATGAAGCTCGGGTTCTCGGGCAGCGCGCCGTACACGTAGCTCGTCGACAGGACGACGAGCCTCCCCACGCCGTAGGTCTTGCAGTGATCGAGGAGCTTCTTCGTACCCCGCACGTTCGTGTCGTAACGCTCCGTTGCCGTTCCTCGAAAGTCGCGGATGAAGCCCAGGTGCACGATCGCGTCGGGCCGCTCGGCCCGTACAATATCCTCGAACTCCCGCGTGCGGACGTCGACTTGATAGAACGGCGTCTCCGGGGGCCGGCGCGACCAGGGGACCCGATCGACGCCAACGACGCGAAAGGTGCGGGAGAGCCGCCTCGCCAGGAGCCGCCCCTGGCCGCCGGCCACCCCCAGGATCAGGGCCTTCTCGCGATCCTCCGCTTCTGACACCAGAGCTGGTTCCCCAAAGGAGCGGGCGCCAATCTCGCCCGCTGGCGCAGCCGCCGCAGAGCCGGGGGTTCTCGCCCGAGGTGACGACGCCGGGGTATGGTATAAGAACCTCCCGAGGAACACGAACCTGAGAGTCGAGTCGATCGAGATCCCCGTCACGGCGGACATCCGAGTCAGCGGTGTCGTCTGCACGCCAGAGTGGTGGCCGAGCGGTCAGCGAGTCGGAATCGTGCTCGCGCATGACACCGACGGGAGTATCGAGCAGGAGAAGTTGATCGAGCTGCGCAACGCCTTGGCCGAGCGGGGCAACCTGACCCTCTCCTTCAACTTTCCCTACGTCCAGGCGGGCAAGAAGCGCCCGGATCCACCCTCCACCCTGGAACGGACCTACAGGGCCGCCGCGGCCAGCCTGCTGAGAGACAGCGAGAACGCACCCGCGCGCCTCGTGATTGGAGGCTACGGACTCGGGGCGCGAGTCGCGACCAGCGTGGTCTCGCAGGGTCTCAAGGTCGATGGAATCGTCTGCCTGGGCTTCCCCCTCCACCCATCGGGCAAGCCCAACCAGCAGCGGGCGGGGGCCCTCTTCCGCATCATCTGCCCGATGCTCTTCGTTCAGGGCGCGCGGGACACACACTGCCGGGTCGATCGGCTCCAGACGCTCTTGCGCCGACTCGGTGCGCCGACGGAACTCTGCGTGATCGACGACTGCGGCCAGGGTCTGGACCCGATCAAACGGGCGGAGCACACCCCCGAGCAGGTTCGAGAGCTGACCCTGGCGGCGATCAACGGCTTCGTCGAGAAGGTCGTGGGAACGGCCTGAGCCGCCGCCCCCCTCTCATCACCCGAAGCGGCCCGCTACCGTCTAGATCATGGCGACCCCCGGCTCCGACCGACCCGTGGAAGGCGCCCTCGCGCAGCTACTGGCACGCGAGCGCCGCCTGCTGACCCGCATCCGCGCGGTCTTTCGGCTCGATCCGGCAGTCTACGAGGAGATCCAGAACGATCCGGCGGCCATCCCTCAGGCCTTCGCACTCGTGATCGGCACCTCGATCCTGACCGGCCTCGGCCAGGGCTCCATTCCGGGCCTGTTCCTCGGGATCGTCCTCTCGATCGCGATCTGGCTCGGGGTCACCCTGCTCGTCTGGGGTGTCGGTACCGTGTGGATCCGGCCGGACGTCGATTACTCGCGCCTGCTCCGCTGCACGGGGTTCGCCTACACCTGGTTTGCCCTCCTGATCGGGTACAACCTGCCTTACATAGGCTGGATCTTCGGGTGGAGCGCGCTCGGCTTCTGCCTGGCCTCGCTCGTGCTGGCGAGCCGACAGGTCCTGCAGGTGACGTCCAGGCAGGCGCTGGCGATCTGCGCCGGCGCCCTCGGAATCCCGGTACTGCTGGTCTGGTGGGCCGCTGGCTGAGCCAAACCCGCGGTTTGACTCCGAAGTCAACACGCGGTACTCGGTAGGCGCCCGCCCCATCGGGCCCTTATGGAAGAAGATGAGCTGGTCATCGAGCAGATCGCCTGCGGGCCGATGCAGAACTTCGTCTACACCATCGGGTCGAAGAAGACGCGGGAGGTGGCGCTCGTCGACCCGGCTTGGTCGATCGACTCGCTGATCGAGCACGTCGAGGGGCAAGGCTTCACCCCCGTCGCCGCCCTGGTCACCCACTACCACCCCGACCACATCGGGGGCGAGATATTCGGCCAGCGGATCGAGGGCCTGGCCGAGCTACTGGGTCTCCGGGGCGTGAAGATCTACGCGAACAAGCACGACGCCGACGGGGTCAAGCAGGTGACCGGTGTCTCGGATTCGGACCTGGTGAAAGTCGAATCGGGCGACACGCTCCGGATCGGCGATATCGAGGTGGAGTTCCTCCACACCCCCGGGCACACCCCCGGGTCACAGTGCTTTCGGATCCACAGTTCGCTGGTGTCCGGCGACACCCTGTTCATCCAGGGCTGCGGCCGCGTCGACCTACCGGGAGCGGACTCCGACCAGATGTACCACAGCCTGCGCAAGCTCAACGAGCTACCCGATGAGACAATTTTACTCCCCGGCCATGATTACGGAGGGGGCTCCTCCCGGACCATGGCCGAGACCCGGAAGATGAACCCCTACCTCCTGGTCGACTCGCTGGAACGCTGGCGGATGTTGATGGGAAGTTGATCTGTTGCAACGCAATGCGGCATTGGCTTATGTTGCAGACCGCGTATTTCCCCCCAAGCGCTAGACGCGCCCCTGACCATGGAGATCGCAGGATATGAAGATCCTCGTTTGTCTGAAGCAAGTCCCCCACAAGGACGCCCGACTCGAAGTCGCTTCCGATGGAAGCTGGATCGAGGAGGGGAACCTCAAGTTCGAAATCAACGAGTACGACACCTACGCGCTCGAAGAGGCACTGCGCATCAAGGACGCCGGAGACGCGGAGGTGGTCGTGGTATCCATCGGACCGGAGCGCGTCGTCCAGTCCTTGCGTACCGCACTCGGAATGGGTGCAGATCGCGCCATTCACGTCTGCGACGATGCGCTCGAAAAGACCGACTCGCTGGGCGTGGCCAAGACGCTGGCCGCCGTCGCCAAGGACGAGGAATTCGACCTCGTATTGATGGGGCTCATGTCGGACGACGCCAACTACGCGTTGACCGGTCCGATGCTCGCGGAGCGACTCGGCATCGCGCATGCGGCGGGCATCGTCAAGGAAACGCTGTCGGACGGCTCGGTCGAGGTGGAGCGCGAACTCGAGGGCGGCTCGCTGGGTGTGGTTTCGCTCCCGCTGCCATGCTTGCTCACGACGCAGACCGGCATGAACGAGGTCCGCTACGCTTCCCTGAAGGGCATCATGCAGGCCAAGAAGAAGCCTCTCGACAAGAAGTCGCTCGCCGATCTCGGCCTGACAGCTTCGGATGTGGAGCCCAAGGTGACGGTCGAGAAGATCTACGCGCCGCTAAAGGGCGAGGGAGCAGAGATCATCGAAGGCTCTGCCAGCGAGGTAGCCGACAAGCTCATCAGCAAGATCAAGGAACTCGGCCTGCTCTAGCGAGCGGGACGTTCGATGCGGGAGAAAAAGCTATGGCGAAGATTCTAATCGTTGGTGAGGTTCATAACGGGGAGCTGCTCGAGGCTACGCTCGAGCTCGTCACGCTGGCGCGCAACGTCGGGGGGGAGCTCTCGTCGCTCGTGATCGGTAGCGGCGTCGCCGCAGTCGCGGAGGAGCTGTCGAAGAAGGGGGGCGGAAAGGTCCTGCTGGCCGATGACGCATTCCTCGAAAACTACACGGTCGACGCCTACACGCAGGTGATCTGCAAGGCGATCGACGCGGAGTCTCCCGACCTGGTCCTGATCCCCAACACCTCCTCGGGCTGGGACGTGGCGGGCAAGCTGGCCGCGAAGCTCGACACGGGTATCGCCACGGACGTGATCCGGATCGAGGAAGACGGCGGTGACCTCGTCTTCATCCGCCGCATGTTCAACGCGAAGTTCGATGCGCGCCTGCGCCTCGCGGGCTCCCCGCGCATCGCCACCGTGCAGCCGGGTGCCTGCGAGGCGTTCGAGGGCACGGAAGCCGGCAGTGTGGAGGCGCTCGACGTCAGCGGCCTCGAGTCCCGCACGAAGTTCGTCGAGCTTCGCCAGGCACCCGCGGGGGGACACGATCTGACGAAGGCCGAGTTCGTCATCTCCGGCGGCCGCGGCCTGCAGAAGCCCGAGAACTTCGAACAGCTGCTCAAGCCGCTGGTGGAGGCGCTGGGAGCGCAGATGGGCGCATCCCGTCCGGTCGTCGACGCGGGCTGGCTACCGCACGACTACCAGGTCGGCACATCCGGACAGATCGTGTCGCCCAAGCTCTACATCGCGATCGGCATCTCGGGCGCCATCCAGCACCTGGTCGGGATGAAGAACTCGAACTACATCATCGCGATCAACAAGGATGCCGACGCCCCGATCTTCGAGGTTGCGGATCTGGGCGTGGTCGCCGACCTGTTCGAGATCGTACCGGCGCTGACGGAGGCTGCAGTCGCGGCAAAGTCATGACTTGCGGGACCCGGCGGCCGGGCGGCCGACCGCCTCCCGCCTCCGCGCAGGCCAGAGGCCTGCGCTGCGCGCGGCGCTCACGCGCCGCTTGCACTTGCGGGACCCGGCGGTCGGGCGGCCGACCGCGGCTTCGCTAGCGCTTGCTCATCTCCACGTAGCTGCGCGCGGTGGGGCCGGTGTAGATCTGGCGGGGCCGGTAGATCGCATGGCCCTGGGAGTGGAGCTCGACCCAGTGCGCGATCCAGCCCGGCAGGCGGCCCATCGCGAACATCACGGTGAAGCTCTTGACGGGAATCCCGAGTGCCTTGTAGATCACGCCGGAGTAGAAGTCGACGTTCGGATACAGACGGCGCTTGACGAAGTACTCGTCCTCGAGCGCGATGCGCTCCAGGTCCATGGCGATCTCCAGCAGCTTGCTCTCCACCCCGAGCTCCTCGAGAAGATCGCTGGCAGCCTTCTTGATCAGCTTCGCTCGCGGATCGTAATTCCGATAGACGCGGTGGCCGAATCCCATGAGGCGAGAGGTGTCGTCCCGGTCCTTTGCCCGATCGACGAAATCCTGTGCGGAGATTCCCTCTTCCGCGATCGAATGCAGCATCTCGACCACCTCTTGGTTGGCGCCGCCGTGCCGAGGCCCCCAGAGTGCGTTGATTCCGGCCCCGATCGAGGCGAAGAGGTTCGCGTGCGAGCTCGCCACCATCCGCACGGTACTGGCCGAGCAGTTCTGCTCGTGGTCGGCATGCAGGATCAGCAAGAGCTCGATCGCACGGGATACGACGGGATGAACTTCGAAGTCCTCGCAGGGCGTTCCGAACATGAGGCGCAGGAAGTTCTCGACGTAGCCGAGCTTGTTGTCGGGATAGAGGAATGGCTGGCCCAGCGAGTGCTTGTGCGCGTAGGCCGCGATGGTCGGGAACTTCGCGATCAGCCGGTCGATGGACACCGAGACCTGGTGCTCGTCTTCGGGATCGAGGTCCTGCGGGTAGAAGGTCGAGATCGCGGAGACCACCGCGGCCGAGACCGCCATCGGGTGGGCGTCCTTGGGAAAGGAATTGAACAGGCGCTTCACGTCCTCGTGGAGCATCGTGTGCCGGCGCAGGGCCTCATTCCAGTCGTCGTACTCCTGCTGGGTGGGTAGCTCTCCCTTGATCAGCAGGTAGGCCACTTCGAGGAAGCTGCTCCGCTCCGCGAGCTCCTCGATGGGGTACCCGCGATAGCTCAGGATGCCCTGCTCGCCATCGATGAAGCAGATCTCGCTTCTACAGCTCCCCGTATTCTTGTAGCCGG
>JAUXJB010000105.1 GCA_030624945.1 Deltaproteobacteria bacterium
GGATCGCGCCGGTGAGGCTCTCGAATGCGTCCTCCGTGATGACGACGTCGTCTTCGATGCGGACCCCGATCCCGCGCAGATGGGCAGGGGCCTCTTCGTTTGTAGAGCTGAAGTAGAGGCCCGGCTCAACCGTGAAGCACATTCCGGGCTCGAGAGGTCTCGGTTTTCCATCGACGTGATAGTTCCCGACGTCGTGAACGTCGAGTCCGAGAAAGTGCCCCGTATTGTGCATGTAGAACGGCTTGTAGGCCTCTGTCTCGATGAGCTCGTCGCGGTCCCCTGCGAGCGCGCCGAGATCGATCAATCCATCGACGAGCTTTGCGAGGGCCACTTCGTGGAGGCTCGGCAATGTCGCTCCCGGTCGGATGTGGTCGAGCGCCGCCTGTTGCGCTTGGAGTACGACCTGGTACACGTCTCGCGCGGCCCCGTCGAAGCGTCCATCCACGGGATAGGTACGCGTCACGTCTGATGCGTAGCAGTGAAGCTCGACCCCGGCGTCGATCAGGACGAGCTGTCGCTCCTGGAGCGTATCGCTGTTCTCGATGTAGTGCAGGATCGTGGCGTTGTCGCCCGATCCCACGATGCTCGAATACGCCGGCCCGTTGCCACCGCGCTTGCGGAAGATCCACTCGAGCTCGGCCTCGATCTCGTACTCGGCATTGCCCGATCGGCACAATCTCGCCGCCGCGTGGTGCGCCTCGTAGGAGATCTCGGCGGCGGCTCGCATGATCGCGAGCTCGGCCTGGGACTTCCGCAGGCGCATCTCGTGGATAAATTCGTACGGGGACACCACCTCGGTGGGCGCGGTGACGCCCCTGCGTCCGCGGGAGCGCACGTCTGCCTGGGCCGCGAGCACGATCTTGTCGATCTCGAGATCCAGCCCAAAGCTGTGAAAGAGGCGGGTCCGGTTCTCGATCAGGCCCGGTAGCTTATCGGGCAGCTCCCCTATCGCGTATGCCTCATCCGCACCGAATTGCTCCATGGCCCCCGCTGTGCCCGGGCGCCGACCGTTCCAGGTCTCCATCGAAGGATCTCGCGGCTGCACGAAGAACAGGAAGCGATCGCGGGTCAAGAGCAGAACCGCCTCCGGCTGATCGAACCCCGTCAGGTAGAAGAAGTCCGAATCCTGGCGGAAGACGTAATCCGTATCGTTCGAGCGCTTCCTCGCGCGCGCGCCGGCCACGATGGCCACGGCATCGCCGAGCTCTGCCTGGAGCCGCTGGCGCCGTTGCGCGTGTTCCGCCTGCGTTATGCCGCTGGCTCTACGCACGGCCTCTCCCTGTCTCTTTCCAGGCGTTCAGCCCTTCGCCTGGGCGCCCTTGGCACTCCGCCGCCTCCGCCCTCGCGGGCGTTTGCGGAGAGGTTCGCCCGGTGAGGGTTTTCGTACCTGTTCCGCGCAGTCGGCTGTCGCGATGCGAAGAACCTCCACGCCGAATGAGTCGATCCACCAGTCCTTCAGCAGGCTCAGCTCGCGGAGCTCTTCCACGTTCGCACAATTCGCGCACGCGATCTGCTCGAGCGTCGCGTTCGGACAGAAGACGCCCGGATCGAGCTCGAGCTCACTGGCCCGCTTCGCGCGCCATTCCTTCAACTGCTCGAGGCGACCCTCGCCACGACGATCGAGTCGTTTTCGTCCGCCGCGCGCACGCTTTGGCTCCACGGCCGCGAGCTCCGGACCTTCCACGCCGCTCTCCACCGCATCCATGATGTCCTGGCCCATCCGTCGCATGACGAGCTCTGTCACGCCCTTGCGCGTGGTGTAGGCGTGCCGCGAGCGCGGTGGGTTCTGCGCCAGGTCGATCAGCGTCCCGTTGCCGAGCAGGCGAAAGGGTGGGCGGTCCAGCGCGCGCGCGCGCCGGTCGCGCATCAGATACAGCTCGCGCAAGATTGCCAGCCCGCGCGGGGAGAGCTGCTTGGCACCTTTGATCTTCAGGTAGCCGTCCTTGTCGAAGGTGCGTTTCGGCCAGACCCGTTTCTCCAGCGCCAGGAACTCCTCCTCCGCCCAGTGGAGCCGTTTCCTCGCCTTGAGCTCTTTCTCGAGCCTGCGCTTGCTCTCTATCAGGTACTTGACGTCCGCGCCCGCGTACTCGATCTGAGCGGATCGGAGCGGTCTGCGGGACCAGTCCGTCCGTTGCTGATCCTTGGACAGCTTGACGTCGAAGTGCCGTTCCACCAGGGAGGCGAGTCCCACGGACGGGTACCCGAGGAGCTGCGCGGATACCATCGTGTCGAACAGGTTGGAGATCTGGATTCCGCTGTGCCGTTGCAGCACGTAGAGGTCGTACTCGGCCGCGTGGAAGACCTTGCAGATGCCGGGGTCTGCGAAGACTTTCGCCAGGGGCCGCAGTCCCTCCTCCCCCATCGCTAGTGGATCGATCAGGTAGATTCCTGACTTTGCGGCGATTTGCACCAGGCAGATCTTCTCGAAGTAGTGGAAGAAGGAGTCCGCTTCGGTGTCGACAGCGATCTCCGACTCGCGGCTGAGCTTGTGCGCGAGCTCTTCGACTTCCTCGGCCGTTTGGAGAAAGGGATAGGACATGAGTCCTGGCGACTACTCCTTCCCGATAGGCAAGGCCTGGACAGCACGGTATGGGAGGAGTCCGGCGAGCCAGGCGAACTCCGGGTCATTCTAACGGTCCCCCTGCGCCTGGCCAATGCGGCCGGTACCTTTTTTGAATCGGGGGTTTTTCACATCAGGTAAGCCGGTTCGTTCGAGAAACTGCGAGCTCGGGATCCCCTGACGGCGTGGGGAATTGGCAATATCTCGCGAAGTGCTGCGTTGCCGGGCGGCGGAGCGGGGTTCGGGCTCAGGCCGATTGGGAGCTCTTGAGGAGGTGAAACAGCTGGTCTTCCAATCGCTCATGGGCGCCGAAGCTGTCGAGGAAGGCGTCGAGCATCGCCCGGGCCGCCTCGAGGTGAGACCGCTCGATCTGCTCGCCGATGCGGGCGATGTCCGCCCGGATCCCGATGTGGGCCAGGCGCAGGCTGTGGATTGGCTGCGCCTGCCCCGGATGGCTCTCCTCCGCCTTTGGGAAGACGACCTCCTCCTCGATGGAGAGGTGTCCGAGTATCACCTTCCGGAACTCGCGGAACGCGGGGGTGACGAGCGCCATCTCTCCCTCTTCGAAGGCGGCGAGCAACCTGTGGATCAGATCAGAAATTTCTCCCCTATCGGAGTACCAACCCTCGAGGGTGGGTGCGCTGCGTGTCTCGGTCACGGTCTCGCAAGTTTACTACGCATTCTTGCTCAGGTCGCCATGCTGCTCGCCGCCGTCCTGCCGGCCCGTGCCGCGGATCTCGCCTGGCGGGAGTGCCGGGATGGCCTGGAGTGCGCGACGCTCTGGGTGCCACGCGACCACGCTCGGCCGCAGGAGGGCCTGCTCGACCTGGCGTTGATCCGGCGGCCCGCCGGGGATCCCGCCCGACGCATCGGCCCCCTCGTCCTCAATCCCGGAGGGCCGGGAGTCTCGGGCGTGGCCCATCTGCGGGCAGCGGTGGCACGCATGGATCCGCAGCTGCTCGAGCGCTTCGACGTGGTGAGCTTCGACCCGCGCGGCGTCGGTGGAAGTGCGGCGCTCGACTGCCACGGCGATCTCGAGCTCTGGCTGGCAGCCGACCCCTCACCGGATAGCGAGGAGGAGTGGACCCGCCTCAGCGAGGCGGCGCGCGCCGTGGCCCTGCGCTGCGCGAACCGCCACGCCGCCCTCTTGCCCCATCTGGGCACCCTCGACGTCGCGCGAGACCTGGAGCTGCTGCGACAGGCATTGGCTGCGGAGCAACTCTCCTACCTCGGTGTCTCCTACGGCAGCGTGCTCGGCGCCGCCTATGCACACCTCCATCCCGAACGCGTCCGCGGGTTTGTCCTCGACGGGGCGGTCGATCCCGAGCTCACGCTCGCCCGCTTCACGCTCGAGCAATCGATTGCGCTGGAGCGCGCATTTGTGTCGCCGGCCGCGCTCGTGGGGGTAGCAGCGAGGATCGAGCGGTCGCCCCTCCCATCCGCGGACGGCGGGCGTCCGGCGAGCACCGGGGACCTGGCGATCGCCCTGGTCGCATCGCTCTACGAGCCGAACGACGGTTCGCGTGCGCTGGCGCGGGCACTCGACCGCGCCAGCAGGGGCGACGGCTCGGGGCTGGTCGAGCTCGCCGACGCCTACCTGCAGATCCGGCCCGATGGCAGTTACGCGAACAGCTTCGAGGCGAGCCTGGCCGTGATCTGTCTGGACCTCGCCGCGCCCAGGACCCTCCCGGTGTGGCGTGCGCGAGCCGCCGAGCTCGCACGCGGAGCACCGCTGTTCGGTCTGGCCAACTGGAGCTGGGCGCTGCCCTGTGTCTTCTGGCCGGCGGGCCCCACTCCGCTGCCCCCGCTCTCCGCCGTCGGGTCCGCGCCGATCCTGGTGGTGGCGCGGAGCGACGACCCGGTGACCCCGTTCGCCTGGGCCGAGGCGCTCGCGACGCGTCTCGGCTCGGCGACGCTGCTCCCGGTCGAGGGGTCCGGCCACACCTCGAGCTTGCGCGGCAATGCCTGCGTGGATTCGGTCATCCGCGCCTACCTGATCGATGGGCGCCTGCCTCGAGCCCAGGGTTCCAGAAAGCCCCCGACACTCAAAGCGTGTCGCTGAACGCGCGCTAGTGTCCTATTCCGGGAGTGCGCTCGCATTCTCGGAATAGGACACTGGCTCCTCGGCTGGCCCGCGCGACCTTGCTATCCTGCGGCGACCGTGCGCTGGTCCGAGCTCTTCATTCCGACCCTGCGAGACGACCCCTCGGACGCCGAGGTGGTGAGCCACAAGCTCATGCTGCGCGCGGGCCTGATCCGTCAGCTCGGTGCCGGGATCTATTCGAAGCTCCCGCTGGCCTTGCGGGTCCAGCGCAAGGTCGAGTCGATCGTGCGCGAGGAGATGGGACGCATCGGCGCCCAGGAATGCCGTGTTCCCACGTTGCAGCCGGCGGATCTCTGGAAGGACAGCGGACGCTGGGAGTCGATCGGCGAGGAGCTGTTTCGCCTGCGCGACCGCAAGCGCGCGGACATGTGTCTCGCCTTGTCGGCCGAGGAGGCGTTCACGTCGATCGCGCGTTTCGATCTGCAGAGCTACCGGCAGCTTCCACAGATCTGGTATCAGATTCAGAACAAGCTGCGGGACGAGCCGCGGCCGAAGTCCGGCGTGTTGCGCAGCCGCGAGTTCACGATGAAGGACTCCTACTCCTTCGATCTCGACTTCGAGGGCCTCGACCGCTCCTTCGCGTTGCACTCGCAGGCCTACAGCCGGATCTTCGAACGTTGCGGCCTGGTCGCTACTCCCGTGGAAGCTTCCTCCGGAATCATGGGTGGCAGCGAATCGGTGGAGTTCATGGTGTTCACCGACGCCGGCGAGGATTGGATCGTCGTGTGTCCGGGCTGCGGCTACGCCGCCAACCTCGAGAAGGCCGTGTCGATCCCTGCGGCGATCGAGGATCCCGACGCCTGCGGAGAGATCGAGAAGTTCCCGACGCCGAACGTGCGTACCATCGAGGAGCTGGCCGCATTCGAGGGCGGAGCCGCGCCCGAGCGCCAGATCAAGACCCTGGTGCTGTCGATCGATGGCGAGCTGGCGCTCTTTCTCTTGCGCGGAGACCACGAGCTCAACGAGGTCAAGGTAGCCGAAGAGACCGGTACGATGGATTTCCGCCCCGCGCATCCCGAGGAGTGTCGGGATGCTCTCGGAGCGTTTCCGGGTAGTCTCGGAGCCGTCGGCGTGACGCACTTGCCCGTCTACGCGGATAGCGCTCTTCGCGATAGGCGTGGTCTGACGACCGGCGCAAACGAGGACAACTTTCACCTGCGCAACGTAGATGTGGCGCGCGATCTCGCGGGGTTGCGTTGGGTCCAGCTGCGCTCTTCCGAGGATGGAGACGCGTGCAAGAGCTGCGGGCA
>JAUXJB010000095.1 GCA_030624945.1 Deltaproteobacteria bacterium
TTCAACCGCTCCGTCGGGTCCCACCCGCCCGGGCGCAGCTCCGAGACCTTGCCCGTGGTCTTGTACTCCTCGACCTTCTTGCCGGCCATCGCGGCCATCGCGGCCATCGCGGCCAGCGTCCCAAACGGTGTCCTGCGTCCCTCGAAGAGGATGAAGTCGCCAGCGTCCGTCTGCTCCAGCTGCGGTGCCGCGTCTTGGTACCGCTGTGGCAGGTATTCCTTCCAGAACGTCGGGAGTGGGTTTACATGGGAGTCCGCAGAGATGACGTTGTACTGCGTGGCCATGCCTCTCCTCCTCGCCCGCAACAGGACACTAGACAGCGCGTTCTTCGGCTGTCAACCAGGCAAGAACGCCGAGAAGGGACGCCGGCCTAGCCCGCATATCTCAACAGGTGGGCTACTGTGGCCGCCAATAGCACGCCATCTCGACGCTTCCTCGGTCGGCGCTCCTCGACGACCCGTTAGGGTCGCCTCCGGTGCGCCTCCCTGCGGGAGTGCCGATCTGACGCACTCTTAGCGCCCTCGCTACGCCAACCTGGTGAGATATACGGGCTAGAGGCTGGCGCGGAGGAGGTGCTCGAGCTCGGTGATGTGCTCGCGGAGCTCGGGAGGGAGTCGGTCCCCGAACTTCGCGTAGTGCTCGCGGATCAGCGGGAGCTCGTCCAGCCAACCTTGGGTGTCAACGGCCAGCACGAATCGCAGGTCCTCGGGATCGATGTCGAGCCCCGCTACGTCCAGGTCCCCCTCGAAGGGCAGGTTGCCGATGGGCGTCTCGTGGGCTTTCGCAGTGCCGTCGCAGCGCTCGAAGATCCACTTCAGGACCCGGCTGTTCTCTCCGTAGCCCGGCCAGAGAAACTCGCCGTCGGGGCTCTTGCGGAACCAGTTCACCGTATAGATGCGTGGGAGCTGCGCCCCCTCGCGCTGGCCGATCCGAAGCCAGTGAGCCCAGTAGTCCGCCATGTTGTATCCGCAGAACGGGAGCATCGCCATCGGGTCGCGCCGCAGCTCGCCGATCTTCCCGGCAGCCGCGGCGGTCTTCTCGCTGCCGCTGATCGACCCCAGGAACGTGCCGTGGAGCCAGCTCTTGGCCTCCGTCACGAGCGGCACGACCGAGGCGCGGCGACCTCCAAAGAGGATCGCGCTGATCGGCACGCCCCGCGGATCGTCCCACTCGTCTGCGATCACCGGGTTCTGGGCCGCGGCGACCGTGAAGCGAGCGTTCGGGTGGGCCGCGTTCTCGCCGCTTTCGGGCGTCCACTCGCGCCCGCGCCAGTCGATCAGGTGCGCCGGGAGCTCGGAGGTCATCTCCTCCCACCAGACATCGCCGTCGTCTGTGCGCGCGCAGTTCGTGAAGATCGCGTCGTGATCCACCGTGTGCATCGCGTTGGGATTGGAGCTCGTGTTCGTGCCGGGAGCGACGCCGAAGAAGCCGGCCTCGGGGTTGATCGCGTACAGCCGGCCGTCGTCCCCGAACTTCATCCACGCGATGTCGTCACCAACGGTCTCCACCTTCCAGCCCGGAACCGTCGGGTTCATCATCGCGAGGTTCGTCTTCCCGCAGGCGCTCGGGAACGCGGCGCACATGTAGCGCGTCTGTCCCTCGGGAGAGGTGATCTTGAGGATGAGCATGTGCTCTGCGAGCCAGCCCTCGTCCCGGGCCATGACCGAGGCGATGCGCAGCGCGAAGCACTTCTTGCCGAGCAAGGCATTGCCCCCGTAGCCGGAGCCGTACGACCAGATCTGGCGCGTCTCGGGGAAATGTACGATGTGCGTGTTCTCGGGATTGCAGGGCCACGGCACATCTTTCTCACCCGTCTCGAGCGGTTTGCCGACCGAGTGCATGCATCGGACGAACTCTCCGGTGCCGAGCTGATCGAGCACCGCTTTCCCCATGCGGGTCATGATGCGCATGCTGGTCACGACATAGGGCGAGTCGGTGATCTCGACCCCGATCTGGGAGATGTGCGAGCCCAGGGGACCCATGCTGAACGGCACGACGTACATGGTCCGGCCCCGCATGCATCCCGAGAAGAGCCCGTCCAGCGTCTCCCGCATCTCCCGGGGGGCGCGCCAGTTGTTGGTCGGCCCCGCGTCCTCCTGGCTCTCCGAGCAGATGAAGGTGCGATCCTCGACCCGGGCCGTGTCTGCCGGATCCGAACGGACCAGATAGGAGTTCGGCCGCCGTTCGGGATTCAGTGGCTCGGCGGTGCCGGCCTCCTGCAGCAGGCGGAACATCTCGTCGTATTCCGCCTGCGAGCCATCGCACCAGCGAACCGCCGCCGGCCGGCAGAGGTCCTTCATCTCGTCTACCCATGCCGACAGGCTGTCTCTCGCGGCCATCGTCTCCTTCTCCACCGGGGGGAACCGGGCGCCAGTGCTCGAGCCGGCTCGCAGTGTATCCAAAGCGTGTCGGTTTGCACGGCCTGGCGCGAGCCGGCGCGTCGACCCCGGTGGGGTCGCAGGGCTTGCGGGGCCGCCCTTGCGCTTACTCCGTCTCCGTCTCCCTCTCCGTCGTGAGGGCGCGGCTCGCGGCCTGCCGACGGACCGAGGTCACGGTCGGGATGTCGCGCCAGCGGGTCCGGATCATATCTGCCCGCTTGAAGACCTTTGCTGCAAGCGCGTCCGCCTCGTCCGCCTCGCTCTCGGCCCCCGCCGCCGCGGGGCGAATCTCGAGCTCCGTCAGCCGCCGGACGAGCTTCTTCGTCACGCGTTCGGGGTTCCGGAAGAACTCCGACCCCCGGACCCGGACGAACTCCCAGCCCAGTCGTTCGAGGGTCCGCTGGCGATCCATCTCCTCCTGCAGCGTCTCCAGGGCCTGGAGGCGATCACCGTCGCACTGGATGGCCACGCGGTTTCCCGCCTCGCCTTCGACCACCAGGTCGATCGAGTACTCGCCCACGGGATACTGCCGCGTGATCCGATGCCCCGCGTCCACGAGAGACCGGTAGACGCGTTTCTGGAGCTCCGAGTTGAACGCCTTCTTCGCTTCGATCGGGCGAGACCGCAGCCCTGCGGGGTTCTCCGCATGGGAGATCAGCCGGAGCCGCAAGTCGCCGTGCTTGAGGTCGCGAGCCGGGTCGAGCGAGTGCACGACCCAGAGCTGATCGCGGGCGCGGCTGGCCGCGACGTTGAAGACCTTCTTGGCATCCTCTCGCTGGCGCAGCATCAGCGGGCGGTTGGCCGGCGAGTTGACGATCGAGAGGAAGATGATGTCGCGCTCGTCCCCTTGAAACTGTGACGCGTTGCCACACAGGATGCGCCTCTTCTGGTACTCCGAAACGCTGAGACGCCGCCTCAGAAGGGAGTCGATGTACAGGGCCTGATCGGTTCCCACCAGGCAGATCACGCCGATGGTGCAGTTGTCGTACTCCTCGAGTCGACAGACCGCGGAGACCAGAGACGCGATCTCCAGCGCCTCGTTCTTGTTGACCCCGTTTGTCTCGCAGCCGTCTTCCACCCGGTGACAGACCAGATGAGGTCGAATACGACTCGCCGAGTCCTCGCGCAGCGCCCGAATCTCGCCCCCGTAGCACAGCTGATTGCTGAACTGGATGATGTCCGGGACGCAGCGGAAGTGCTCCACGAGCCGGATCGTCGCTCCAAACGACTGGCGCGCCAGATCGTAGACCGAGGTCTTGCCGTCGTAGAGCTGATTGTTCGGGATATCCAGCAGGATCTCATCGATGAGGGCGCGGATGCTCTCACTCCGCTGTCCAATCGCGTACGGACTCACCTGCTCGTGGTCGCCGACCACGACGACCTCCTTGCCGAGTGCGAACGCCACCAGGCCCATCACGTCGCTCTGACTGGCCTCGTCGATGATGACGACGTCGAAGCGCGTGGTCGCGAAGTCGAAGCACTCGACCACTCTCGACAGAGGCATGATCCAGACCGGGACCGCATTGCGGCATTCCACGAGCGTGCGCTTGGCTTCTTCCTTGAGTCGCGCGACGTGCTTCCCCGTGCCTTTGCCGATCTTCTTGTGGAGTCCGAGCCAGCCGTTCAGGGCCTGCTGCTGCTGGAGGCCCGTTCGCCGGAGCTGGCCCAGCCAGGAGAGCTTCTCCACGTAGTCCGCGGTGACCCCGAAGAGCTGCTCGGTAACGGAGTCCAGGCTCTCCTGGAGCTTGTCGAGATCGACCTCGGCCTGCCGGGCGAGAAGCTGCTCCCACTGGCGATACCGCCAGGCCTTCTCCACGTCTCCGGGGACTCTGCCCTGCGCTTGCGGCTCCACGCGCCCGCGAACGGCCTCTGCCCAGCCGCTGGCCACCGCTTGCAGCTTCTCGAGGAGCTCCTCGCGTCGCTCGAAGCCCGGCCGGAGCCGGGTCAGCTCGCTGAGTCGGGCGCGAGCCGTCGAGTAGGTGTCGTAGTTCCCCTTCCGGATCCCCGATCGCATCTGCTTGACGAGCGCGTAGACGCCGTCCTTGCGGGTGTAGGACGCGAGCTCCGACTGCCAGGCTTCCTTCCGCTTGCCGAGGGCTCTCCAGCTCATGAAGCGGCGTCGGGTCTCGATCAGGGGTCCCAGGGTATCGGTCACGAGGTCGCGGACTTGCCGGAACTCGTTCGTCTCGGACTTGCGGCCCGCTGCCTTTCTGGCCAGCCGGTTCCAGTCGAGACCCGCCTTCTCGAGCTGTTCCTCACACTTCGTCCAGACGTGCGGATGCCAGTCCAACGCCAGAGCAATACCGGCGGCGTAACGCCGGGCTGCTTTCTCGGGGCTCTGTCCCAGCTCGGAGAATGCCGGCGCACCAAGGGGGGCCATCTGGCGGTCCCAGCGCTGGGCGAGTCGATTGCGGAAGCTCCGGATCTCGAGGTGGTAGAGGATCGCTCGGAAGTGCGCGGAGTCCTTCGGCGTGCCGTCGTCCACCGCCGAGCACCGGATGAGATCGCTCCACTCGTGCCGTCGCAGCAGGGAGAGCTTCGACAGCTGCTTTCCGGCTCCGAGATGTTCGAGGATGGCGTTGCAGGTCCGGATCAGGTCGACGAGCGACTTCTCGGACTCGATGCGGGGTCCGTGCTCGAGGGTGAGGGGCTCCCGCTCGAGAACCTCCCTGCCACACTCGTCGATCATCTCGATGAGTTCGCGCCAGGAGTTCGCTCGTTCCCCGCCCGCGTGGCCGGCCTCCAGGCCGTCGCGAACCCACTCCTCTTGCTCGTAGAGAAACTCCGCGCCCTCGTCATGCTCGAGGATCTCCGCCGCGTGCGTCAGCGAGTCGAGGAGGGCCTGCAGGGCCTCCGGTTCCTGGTCTTCGTGAAGCCAGAACTCCGCCCCGGTCTTGAGATTCGTCCGCTCGAGCTCCGCTATCTGGTCGTAGAGCTCCGCGAAGTCCTTTGAGCTGGGAAGCGCGCCCAGGTCCGGGAATTCGGAGTTGAAGAATTTCTCGTCTTCGGCCCGCAGCTCCGCGTTGAGGGAGTAGAGCTCTTCCAGCTCCGTCTCGGACAGCGGCGGCTCGGCACCATCGGGCAGCGGCCCCGGAATCCAGTCGTCTAACCCCGCGAGCTCCCCGATCTTCCGGGCGGCCTCGGAGGGCGCGATCCTCTCGCCCAGGACCTCGAGATCCTCGTACTCGCCCTTCACCGCATCGAGCAGGCGGGTTCGGAACATCTCCTGATCCCGGCACAGCACGCTGCGTCTCTCGGTCAGCCGCTCGATGTCCTTCTCGAGCTTCTTCTCACTCGTGGAGGCCAGGTAGTTGACGATTCCGGTGATGGACTCCTCGAGCTGTCGGCTGCTCTCCTCATCGCTCTCGAGCACGCTCACGCACAGCGACTGGAGCGGCTTGGCGAGCTTCTCACGGACGACCCGCAGCGCCTTCGATGCGTGGCTCGTGACGAGGATGCTCTTGTTCTGTGCGAGCAGGTGCCCGATCAGGTTGGCGATCGTATGGCTCTTCCCGGTACCGGGGGGGCCCTGCACGATCACCGCGCCGGTCTCCTCCAGGCGACGGATGACCTGCTCTTGCTCGGCGTTTGCGTGTTTGGTCAACAGGACGTCGATGGGCGCGCTGTCCTCTTCGCGCTCTGCCGCTCGTCCGGTCTCGATGCCGACGACCCGGTAGAGCGACTCGGGGAGCTCCGAGAGATCCGGAAGGGACTCGATGTACCTCTCGAGGTTCTCGACGAGGCCGTGGTTCCGAGTACCGAGGTAGAGCTGGGGTCGGCGGTAGAGGTACGGCCCGGTCGGATTCTCGATCGACAGCTCGTCCTCGAAGAA
>JAUXJB010000072.1 GCA_030624945.1 Deltaproteobacteria bacterium
CCTCGAAAGCATGCCTCCGTACGAGACCGGTGGCTCCATGATCCGCACCGTCACCTTCGAGAAGACGACCTACGCCCGAGTTCCCGAGTCCTTCGAGGCCGGCACGCCCGACATCTCCGGCGCAATCGGACTCGGCGTCGCGGTCGACTGGCTATCACGGCTCGGGCTCGACTCCCTGGCCGCCCACGAGGACGAGCTTCTACGGCTCGCCACGGATGCCGTATCGGAGCTGCCCGAGGTCACCATCATCGGTCGACCGCGCGAGCGCGTGGGCGTGTTGTCGCTCAACATCGGTGAGATCCACGCGCACGACGTCGGCACGATCCTCGATCAGGAGGGCATCGCCGTGCGGGCGGGGCATCACTGTGCGCAGCCGGTGATGCAACATTACGGCGTGCCCGCGACGACGCGGGTGTCGTTCGGAGCCTACAACACCCGCGAGGAGGTCGACCGGCTGATGACCGGCCTGAAGCGCGTCCTGGAGATCTTTGCCTGATGGGGGATCTTCGGGATCTATACCAGGAAGTCATCCTGGATCACACCAAGAGCCCCCGGAACTTCGGTCGCTTGGAGACGCCGAGCCACCGGGCCGAAGGTCACAACCCGCTGTGCGGCGATCATCTGACGTTGACACTCGAGATCGCCGACGAATGCGTGAGAGAGGTGCTCTTCGAAGGCGCGGGATGTTCCATCTCGACCGCCTCGGCCTCGCTCATGACCCAGATGGTCAAAGGCAAGACCACCTCGGAAGCCAACGAGCTGTTCAAGAAGTTCCACGCGGTGGTGACGAGCTCTATGGATACAGAGATCGATATCGCCGAGCTGGGGAAGCTCGCAGCGCTCGCCGGTGTGCGCAAGTTCCCGGTGCGCGTGAAGTGCGCGAGCCTCGCCTGGCACACGCTGCAGGCCGCGATCCGGGGAGACCAAGATTTCGTGACGACGGAGTAACATGCGACATGCCAACATCTGACGAACTCAAAGAGAAGGTCATCGAGGCCATCAAGTCCTGCTACGATCCCGAGATCCCGGTCAACATCTACGAGCTCGGCCTGATCTACGACATCGAGGTGAACGACGACTGCTTCGCGACGGTCACCATGACGTTGACGTCGCCCATGTGCCCCGTGGCGGAGACCTTGCCTCCAGAGGTCGAGCAGAAGGTCTCGGGCGTTCCCGGAATCGCGCACGCAGATGTGAACCTCACCTGGGATCCACCCTGGGAGCCCAGCATGATGTCCGAGGCCGCCAGGCTAGACCTCGGGTTCTAGCGGGGTCGCGTCCTCGTCGTAGAGCAGGACCTCTACCTCGGCTCCCTCGGGGATGCTCTCGAGCTCCTGCGGCACGATCACGGCTCCCGTCGCGCGCACCGTCGAGGAGAGGATGGAGGACCCCGAGGTCGCGATCGGCACGACCCGCCCGTCCCGGATGGCGACGCGGACGTAGTCGGTGCGACCCGCCTGGGAGCCTATTTCTCGGGCCAGCTCCCGCCTGGCGCGCCGATGCGGCCACTCTCGGGATCGTCCGCCCAGGGCTCGAAGCGAGGGACCGGCGAAGAACTCGTAGGCGCACAGGCAGCTCACGGGGTTGCCGGGCAGCAGAAACACCAGGCGGTCGCCGACCCTGCCGCCTCCGGCCGGACCTGCGGGGCGCAGGTTGACGCCGTGGAAGTCGAGGGAGCCGAGCTCGGCCACGAGGCGCGGCGCGTGGTCTTCCCGACCGACCGAGCTACCGCCCGACACGAGGACCAGATCGGCGCCCTCCTCCTCCAGCGCGGCGCGAATGATCTCGGGCTGATCGGGCAGCAGCTCGAACGGCAGGAGCACACCTCCATCCCGTGCGACCAGTGCCCTGAGGAGAACCGAGTTCGAGTCGACGATGCGGTAGCCCTCCGGTACGCTCCCGGGCGGGAGCAGCTCGTCTCCCGTGATCACGAGCTGGACCCGCGGGCGCCTGACACAGTACAGCGACGCGCATCCGATCGAGGCCAGAACGCCGACGTCCTGCGGGCGCAAGCGCCGACCGCGCTGCAGGACCACCTCCCCCTCGCGGATATCCTCGCCGATCTCCCCGACGTTCCTGTGGACCGCGATCGCCTCGCGCACCGCTACCTCGCCCTGCTGCTCCTCACACACCTCGGCCATCACGACCGCATCCGCGCCGTCGGGCACGGGCGACCCGGTCATGATCCTCACGGCCTCACCCGGGCCGATACCCCTCGGAAACGGGCGCCCCGGATAGGCCTCGCCCACGATCGGGAGCCGGACCGGACTCCGCTCCGAGGCGCCGGAGGTCTCCTCAGCGCGAACGGCGTAGCCGTCCATGGCGGCCCGCCGAAAGCCGGGCACGCTGACCCGGGCGGACACGTCCTCCGCCAGCACACGCCCGGCGCACTCGAGGACGGGCACGCTCTCCGGGGGGAGTGGCCGGGTGAGCCCGCGCAGGCGACGGTCCACATCCTCCACGTCCGCGCGCTCAGCGAACCCGCGCATTCGGACGTCGCGCATCTGCCTTCCTTCCGGGAAATCTCCCGGAACAGGACACTAGTCCAGATAGGTATAGCCGGACAGGCCCTGCTCGTAGCGTCGGCGCAGCAGCGCCGACTCCTCGAGCGTGATGTTCCCCTTGTAGAGCGCGGTCTCTATCGCACGCCGAACCCGCTCGGAGAGGTCCCGCCGATCGTACTGCACGTAGGAGAGAACCTCCTCGACCGAGTCCCCCTCCACAACCTGCTCGATCGAGTAGCGCCGCGTGGCGTCGACGCGCACGTGCACGGCATCGGTGTCTCCAAACAGGTTGTGTAGCTCTCCCAGCGTCTCCTGGTAGGCCCCCACCAGGAATGCGCCCACGTAGTAGGGCCGGCCGTCCGGCTCGTGCAGTGGGAGCACGCGGGAATCTCCGCGCATGTCGATGAAGCGATCGATCTTGCCGTCGCAATCACAGGTGAGATCGGCGAAGGTGCCGCGCCGCGTCGGCTCCTGGTGGAGTCGCTGGATCGGCATGATGGGAAAGATCTGATCCAGCGCCCACGAGTCGGGCAACGACTGGAACACGGAGAAGTTCCCGTAGTAGGTGTCGGAGAGCTGTTGCTCGAGCCCCTGCAACTCCTCCGGCACGTGCTCGAGATCGGGCAGCAGGTTCAGAATTCGCTCGCAACAGCTCCAGAAGAGCTCCTCCGCGCGTGCCCTCGCCGCCAGATCCAGGTAGCCGAGATTGAAGGCTGTCGTGGACTCCTCTTTCAGCTCCAGCGCGTCGTGGAACGATTCCTGCGCGTTCTCGGATTCGATAGCAGACCAGACCTCCCACAAGTCCCGGATCACCTTGTGCTCGGAGGCGCCAGGCTCCTGGGGGGCAGCACGCCCTATCGGTCCATCGACGCCGAGCACGTCGAAGATCAGCACCGAGGCGTGGGAGACGAGAGCCCGGCCGGACTCCGAGACCAGATCCGGGTGGGGTACGCCCCGCTCGTCACAGGCCTCCTGGAGCGCGGCGACCACGTCGAACGCGTACTCCTGTACGGTGTAGTTCATCGAAGACTCGAGGCTGGTCTTCGATCCCACGTAGTCCACGCCCAGCCCACCGCCGACATCGACGAAACGCAGCTTGCAGCCCAGGTCGTGCAGTCCCACATAGATGCGACTCGCCTCCCGCAGGGCCTCCTTGTGAGCGCGGATCTCGGTGATCTGCGAGCCGATATGGAAGTGGAGCATCTCGAGGCAACCGAGCATCTCTTCGGAGCGAAGGAGCTTCACGACCTCGACGATCTCGGCAGCGGTGAGGCCGAACTTGGAGCGGTCTCCCGTGGAGTCGGCCCACTTCCCCGCTCCCCGCGTGGCCAGCCGACAGCGCACCCCGATATGCGGGCTGATTCCGAGCTCGTGCGAGACCTTGAGTAGAAGCGGGAGCTCGTCGGGTCGGTCGAGCACGATGACCGGAAACCGGCCCAACCGCTGCGCCAGGAGAGCTGTCTCCATGTACGCCCGATCCTTGAAGCCGTTGCAGACGATCAAAGCGTCGGGGGTATCGAGCAAGGCCATCGCAATCAGAAGTTCCGGCTTGCTGCCCACCTCGAGACCCAGGTTGTGCCGGCGACCTGCATCGATCAGCTCCTCCACAACCTGCCGTTGCTGGTTTGTCTTGATCGGATAGACCGGGAGGTACTGACCCGCGTACGAGTACTCGCGCCTCGCGGCGCCGAAACACTCCACGAGATGGTCGATGCGACTCGCCAATATGTCGGAGAAGCGAATCAGCAGAGGAGTGTGCAGGCCGCGGTGGCGAATCTCCTCCACGAGCTCCCGCAAGTTGACTCCGGGCCCGCCGCTGCCCTCCGGGTGAACCACGACGTCCCCGCCGTCTTCTATCGAGAAGTACCCCTCGCCCCAGTAGCCGATACCGTAAAGCTCGGCGGCATTCTCGGTCGTCCAGTCTGCCACGTTTGCTCTCTCCTCGACATCAGACGCCGGCACGGCGACCGTCGCAAAGCCTTTCCGTATGCTACTGCGGCTCCAGTTTTACGAATGCCGAGCAGCCTGGACAGCGCAACGTCACGGGCAGCTCGGAGCTCGAGGGTGGCGCAAAGCACTGGAGCTCCTCGCAGGACGGACAGGTGCCCTCCACGGAGTCGACGGCGGTCGCCTGGCCGAAGCGCCCCCGAGCCAGCACGAATGCCACGATCAGGAAGCCGGGCACGCCCACCAGATGCCAGACCGGGATGAACAAGCTCACCAGTGCGGCGCCGAACAGGGGCAGGAAGATCCCGCTTGCGCGCCGCAGTCGCTCCGAGCGTTCGTACTCCGTCAGGCGGGCGGTGATCGAGGTGGGCGGCTTCGCGTAAGTACTGGCTCGCAATACCTTTTCGATAGCCGTCGCCACCTGCGGCTCAGCCTTCCACGATCGCGAGCAGCTCCCCGAGCCGACCGATCTCGTGGTCCGCGCGGCCGGGCGTGCGCAGCCCATCGCCGGGGGGGCGGGCCCCGTCCTCGCGCAGCAGGGCGGTCGTCATGCCGACCCCGTTCGCGCCGGCCACATCCTGCTCCGGCGAATCCCCGACGAACAGGACCTGTGCGGCCGTGCACTTGGCCTTCTCACAAGCCAGGTGGTAGATCCGCGCGTCGGGCTTGCAGGAACCGGCCTCCTCCGAGCTCGTCCAGGCGTGGAGAAGCTCGCCGAGGCCCGCGCGCTCGATCATCGGCTGGAGATAGTCGTCGTCGATGTTGGAGACCACGCAGACCCGGAGCCCACGCTCGCGCAGAGCCCGCAGGGTGGGGATACAGTCATCGCGCAGCTCGAAGCTGCCGGTCACGAGCTCGCGCTGGGCCGCCACCCACCAGTCGATCACGTCCTGGTGCGGCTCGACGCCGAGCTCTCGCGCGAAGCGCCGGTAGGTGTCGGAGAACAGCTCCCGATACAGGTAATACGGGCGGCCCCCGATGGCCCGGTAGGCACCCTGGCTGGCGCGTCGGTACGAAGGGGTCAGCTCGCGGACCTCCCCAGCGATTCCCATGCGCCGCGCAGCCTCCGCGATCAGATCTCGGGTCCCCGCGCTCATTCCGCGATAGCTGAACAGGGTACCGCCGAAGTCGAGGAACACCGCTGCGAATTGCGCGCGCTCGCCAACCGCCATGGCGGAGCAGCGTAAGCGCGGGGGCAACACCTGTCAAAGGCCGGCCATGCGGGTCCGGAGCGGGTGGCGGCACGGTGCTTGGGGTAGAATCGAGAGCCATGGCCGATGAACAGTACGCGATAGCCATCGTCGGCGGTGCGACCGCAGGCGCCGAGGCGGCCGATGCCTTCGCCAAGCATGGCTTCTTGACCGTCGTGTTCGAGCAGAACCCCCGACCCTACGGAAAGGTCGAGGACGGGCTACCGAAGTGGCACGTCGCGTTGCGTGCGAAGGAGTACAGGATCATCGACAAGAAGCTCTGCCAGGAGCACGTTCACTTCGTGCCCTGCACGGCTCTCGGCCGCGACTTTCAGCTGCGCGATCTCGTAGAGAACTGGGGATTTCACTCCGTGGTTCTGGCCAACGGAGCCTGGCGCGACCGCCAGCTTCCGATCGAAGGCGCCGACAAGTACATCGGGCGGGGTCTGGTGTATCAGAACCCCTTCATCATGTGGTTCAACCACGGACATGAAGCCGGGTACGAAGGAGAGCGCTTCGAGACCATCGATGGGACCGCTGTCGTCGGGGGCGGCCTCGCCTCGATCGACGTGGCGAAGGTATTCACCATGGCGCTCACGCTCGTGCGCCTCGCAGAGCGCGGGATCGAGTCGGATCTCGTCGAGCTCGAGATCAAGGGAATTCCCAAAGTCCTCGCGGGACACGGGCTCACGTGGGAGGACCTCGGCATCGAAGGCTCCACGATCTACTATCGTCGGCGTCGCGAGGACATGCCGCTCGTGAGCATGCCGGAGAACGCCAACGAAAAGGTGCAGGAGAAGATCCAGAAGAGTCGCCTACGGACGCTCGAGAAGGCGATGGCAAAGTACCTGTTCAAGATCGAGACGCTACTCGCACCCGTGGGGTTGATCGTCGAGGATGACTGGCTCGTCGGTCTGGAGTTCGCGAAGACCATCGTCGAGGGCGGCCGCGTCAAGCTCACCGACGAGCGAGTCGAGATCCGGGCACCGCAGTTCATCAGCTCCATTGGTAGCATCCCGCAACCCATCGAGGGAATTCCCATGCGCGGCGAGCTCTACGACTATCAAGACTGGGACATCGGGAGCCTGGAGCCCTTCCCGACGCTGTTCAGCGTCGGAAACGTCGTCACGGGCAAGGGAAACATCGTGGACTCCCGCAGGCATGCCAAGAAGGTCGCGGCGTACGTCGCGAACGATTACTTCCAGATTGCCGAAGATGTGAAGAAGCTGGAGCCCTTGGACGACAAGGCGCGCGAAGCTCTGCTCAAGCGCATCGGTGCCCGCCAGCAGAAGCTCCAGTACGTCGACTACGAGAGCTGGATCTCCGCCTCGAAGCCGCCCGAGTTCCTGTAGTGGCAAACAGGCTGGCGAAAGAGACCAGCGCCTACCTCCAGCAGCACAAGGACAACCCGGTCGACTGGTACCCATGGAGCGACGCTCCCTGGGAACGCGCGCGCCGCGAGAAGCGGCCCGTGCTGATCTCGATCGGCTATTCCTCCTGCCACTGGTGCCACGTGATGGAGCGCGAGTCCTTCGAGGACGAAGAGACGGCGCGACTCATGAACGAGCACCTGATCTGTATCAAGGTCGATCGCGAGGAGCGCCCCGACGTCGATCAGATCTACATGGACGCCGTGGTGCGAATGACCGGGCAGGGGGGTTGGCCGCTCAATGTCTTCTGTACGCCCGACGGCCGGCCATTCCACGGCGGCACCTACTTCCCTCCGCACCAGATGCAAGGGAGACCGAGTTGGTCTGACCTGATCAACTCCGTAGCGAAGGTCTGGCGCGAGGAGCCCAACCAGATAGAGGAGCAAGCGCAACGCGTCATGCAGGCGCTCGAGACACTTCCCACCATCGAGGGTGAGGACGCGGTCGGAGTGAGGACGCTGAGCGCGCTCTGCAACGGGCTCAGGCAACGCGCGGATCGGCAGCACGGCGGCTTTGGCGGCGCTCCCAAGTTTCCCACACCAACCAACCTCGAAGCGATAC
>JAUXJB010000268.1 GCA_030624945.1 Deltaproteobacteria bacterium
CCTTCCTCAATCTCCTCTTCTCGGCTTTCGCTTCCTGCTTCTTCTTCTTCTTGAGCTCTTTTTGTCGCTTTTCAAAGCTGTAGTTTGTTCGTCTTCCCACACTCTCTCCTTGCTATGGCTCGACCTGACGCGACTCCCTCGAGCCGCAGCCGATCGATCCCGCTCACGTAGTTACGTTGCTGGCTTTTGCTGCCGGGTCCTAGGAGCCTACCCAGACCGGGTGGCTTTCGATCCTATGGAGATGCCGCGAAGGAGCGCCCCGAGCTCGCCCGCTGCCGATGTCGTGCCGCACCGCGGACGTGCGCGAACCGATGCTACGCCACCTCCTCCGCGCTCTTCGCCGCCTCAGCATCCCGAATCGCCCGCCACACCCGATCCGGCGTGAAAGGCAGGCTGTCGATCCGGATTCCGATCGCATCGTAGATCGCGTTGGCGATGGCGGGCAGCGAAGGGTGGAGCGGCCCCTCGCCGGCTTCCTTCGCCCCGTAGGGCCCCTCCGGGTCGATCGATTCCACGATCAGCGACACGAACTCCGGACAGTCGAGCGAGGTGGGGATTCGGTAATCCAGGAGGGAGGGGGCGTCGTGGAGCGCGCCCTGGTGCTCGCCCGTCTTGTACGCCTGCTCCTCGAGAATCGCCTCGGCGTAGCCCATATAGGCGGAGCCTTCGATCTGCCCCTCCACAAGCACAGGGTTGAGGGCGCGGCCGCAATCGTGCGCCACCCAGATCGTCTTGACCTCGACGAATCCCGTTTCGGGATCGACGTCGACCTCGGCCACGTGCGCGGTGAAGCTATAGGCGGGCGAAGCGCCGATCGTGCCGCCGCGGTAGTCGCCGTGCACGCCCTCCTTCGGAGTGTTGTAGTGGCCCACGGCTCCCAGCGTCCCGTGCTCGGCCTCCGCGAACTGGAAGGCCTGCGCGATCGGCATGCGGCGTTCGGGGCTGGCAGGATCCCGCCTGTCGAAGGCCCAACCACCGGCCAGCCGCACGTGGGAGGGCTCGATCCCCCATTCACTCGCGACGCTCCCCCGCACTTTCTCACCGATCTCCCGACAGCCCATGACGCAGGCGTTCCCCACCATCACCGTTTCGCGGGAAGAGTAGGCTCCGAGGTCCACCGGAACGAGATCGGTGTCGGCCGAGAAGACCCGCACGTAGTCGAGAGGAACGCCGAGCTCCTCGCAGGCGATGTATGCCATCGTCGAGTCGGAGCCCTGGCCGATCTCCGACGCGCCATGCAGGACCGTCACGCGTCCCGAGCGCTCTACCTGGACCTGCACGGCGGCCTGCGGCAGCGGGTTGGGATAGATCGGATAGTTGGTACCGGAGATGTAGCAGGATCCCGCCACGCCGATGCCGCGGCCGTAGCCCATCTTCCGGAACTTGTTCATCCAGCCGCTCGCCCTCTCGACCGACTCGAGGCACTCCAGGAAGCCGTTCGACTGGACACGGAACTCGTTCACCGTGCGGCCGGTCCCCATGAAGACGCCGCGCCGGAACTCGATCGGGTCCAGGCCCAGCTTCTCCGCCACCTTGTCGAGCGAGATCTCGAACGCGAAGCGCGGCTGCACGGAGCCATGTCCACGCTTGGGACCGCACGGGGCCTTGTTCGTGTAGACCCGCGTGGAGTCGAAGCGATACGAGTCCATCTCGTACGGCGCCGTCAGGAGCTGCCCGCTGTAGTAGGTCGTCACGAGCCCGAACGAGGCGTACGCGCCTCCATCCAGGATCGTCTTCGCATCCACGGCGAGGATGCGGCCGTCGCGGGAGGCGCCCACCCGGTAGTTCATCTTCATCGGGTGACGGCCCCGATGGGAGTAGAAGACCTCTTCCCGCGTGTAGAGGATCTTCACGGGGCGCCCGGTGCGGATCGCCAGAAACGCCACGCAGAACTCGAGATCGAACGGCTCCGACTTCCCGCCGAACGCTCCACCCACCGTGGGCTGCACGACGCGGACTTTGGCGACGTCCAGGCCCAGCACCCGGGCGATCTCGCGGTGCAGGTAGTGCGGCACCTGCGTGGCCGACCATACCTCGAGCAAGCCGTTCTGGTTCATCCTCGCGATCGCGCAGTGAGGCTCGATCGGCGTGTGCGTCGTCCCGTGGAAGAAGTACTCGCCCTCCACGAGCACATCCGCCTTCTCCATCTTCTCGTCGACCGGCCCGAACTCGAGCTGCACGCGCTTGAGGACGTTTCCGTTGTGACCCGGCTTGCGCGGCTCGTGGATCGGGGTCGCGGCGGCTTCCGGCGCCAGCGCCTCCTCCGGATCCAGGTAGTAGCGAAGCGGCTCGTACTCGACCTCGATGAGCCCCAGGGCCGCGTTTGCCGTCTCCTCGTCGATCGCCGCCACGCACGCGACCGCGTCGCCGATGAAGCGTACCTTCTCCAGGGCGAGGGCGTGCTCGTCCGGGGTCCAGGGGATGATGCCGTACGGAGTCGGCATGTCC
>JAUXJB010000297.1 GCA_030624945.1 Deltaproteobacteria bacterium
GAAACCGAGCCTGCGTGCCTTCTTGTAGACCCACCTGACGTTCTTCGCTCGCCGCGCATAATCAACGGTGAAGACAGGTAGCCCGCGGTTCCGGATCTTCTTGAGGTGGCGGAGGTACCACTGGCCGCTGACGTGGAGCGTCGAGTCGGGGAACGCGTGGGCTCTGCTCGGCAGCTGCTAGCCTCGCGCTCGGCTGATGATCGATCTCGACGCGCTCGCCCGCCTCTCGCTCTTCGGTGACCTATCGCCGCCCGGGCTTGCCGCGGTTGCGCAGCTGATGGACGAGGCGAGCTACCCGCTCGACACGCGTGTTCTGCGCGGCGGCTTTTCGGCGAACGCCTTCTACGTGATCACCGACGGGGAGGCGATCGTCAGGATCGACGGGGAAGACCGCGCTCGCCTGCGCCCGGGGGATTTCTTCGGGGAGGTTTCGATCCTGACCGCCGAGCCGGCCGGCGCGGACGTCGTGGCTGCAACCGAGGAGCTTCGTTGCGCGATCCTGCCCGGGTTCGAGCTGCGCCCGCTGTTGCTCGAGTATCCGGATATCGCGCTGAGGATGCTCGAAGTAGGCGCGCGGCGACTTCGGGCAGCCAACCTGTGGGCGGGGTAAGCGAGCGGCCGTTCCCTGCCGGCGAGTACGACGTCGTCGTCGTCGGCAGCGGCCCGGGCGGGCTGCAGACGTCCTACTTCCTCTCGCGCCGTGGCGTCGGCCACGCGGTGATCTCGGCCGACGAGGCGCCGGGCGGGATGTTCCGTGCCTGGCCGCTCTACCAGCGCCTGCTCAGCAGATCGAAGCCGGATGCCCCGTTTCCACGGACGTCTCGCGAGTACGAGCGCTACGACCAGAACAGTCTGCTCGCGGAGGAGCCTGAGCTGCGCGCGCTTGTGCCCGGTCTGATGGATCGCGCCTTCGCCGTGCCCTCGCGTTCCGAGATGGAGGCCGGCCTCGTTGCGTTTGCGGAGGGGGCCGGAGTACAGGTTCGCTACGGTTGCCGCTGGGAGGCGACTCGCAGGGAAGCTGACGGGCGGCTCGCGCTCGAGACGTCAGCCGGCCTGTACACGTGCAAGGCGGCTGTGTTCGCGGTGGGCGTGACCGATCCCTGGAAGCCCGATATTCCAGGGATCGAAGACGTGCCGCACTACGCCGAAGCGGGCGAGGCGCGCTCGTACGAGGGCAAGAGCGTTCTGATCGTCGGGAAGCGCAACTCGGGCTTCGAGCTGGCCGACGCCTTACTACCGTGGGCGAGCGAGATGGCAGTTGCCTCGCCAAGCGGTGTGCGCACCTCCACGCTGGCAAGATCGTCGGTCGATATCCGCTACTTTCAGCCGCTCGCTGACGGCGCGGTTGGCGGAGGCACGCTCGTCCTCGATGCCGCGATCGAGACGATCGAACGGACGGCAGCTGGCTACCGCGTCAGCTGCCACGACACCGCCGGCGCGGGCGAGTTCACTCTTGACCGTGACGTCGTTATCGCCGCCACCGGGTTTACGACGCCCTTCAACGACCTGCTCGACCTCGGTGTCACGGCGGTTGCTCGAGGCCGCATTCCGGCGCTGACGCCCCTCTTCGAGAGCACCTCGGCGCCCGGCGTGTTCTTCGCGGGCAACGCCTCCC
>JAUXJB010000246.1 GCA_030624945.1 Deltaproteobacteria bacterium
CCGACGTCGACGAGCGCATGGCGCAGCGCCTGCAGGTGGAGATCGAGCACGACCTTCGCGCTTTTTCGGAGCGAGAGCGCAAGCTCCGGGAGGGGGAGATGCTGCCGATCGTCGAGAGATTCGCCGCTACCGATATCGGACGGCGTCAGCTCTCCGCGGTTCTCTTCTCGTATTTGCGCGATCGGCACGTGAGCGCTCCCGGTACCGAGACCCCGAGTGGCGCGCACACGCGAGGCGAGGCAGCGGACGAGTCCGCTACGCGCGAAGCAGAGCCAGCGCGCAAGCGGCGTCGCCCACGGCGGCGCCAGCGCAAGGACGGCGAGTAGCTCGCCGCTCGCCCCGTCTACCGGTAGTGTCGGGGGACGTCGGCGTCGGGCCACTCCTCGCAGAACTTCGTGGAAACCGCTCCCTCCAGCTCGTCGTAGAGGATCACGAGTGGGCGTTGGATCTCTCTGCGCTCTGGAGGCGCACCGAGCCAGTTTCGAATCGGTTGGATGGCCGTCTCCAGGATCAGCCGCGACACCCGCTTGCGCAGCCGGCTCTTCACGGGAAAGACGCAGATCGAGACCTCGCAGAGCTCGAGCTCCCCATCCTTGTTCTCGACCCCTTCGAGCTCTGTCCGCGATTGCCCCATGAGCTGCGCCTGTGCGCGCGCGGCACCGCGGAGTCGCATGGTGAACCACTCGCTGCCGCCGAAGTACCGTCCCGGCGGGCCCCTTCCGGTCTTCTTTCGCAACCTCTCCACCGCGTCGCTCGTCAGCTGGGGCGTATGGTGATCCAGCGCAAGCACCGGATAGCACTGTGCCCTGCTCACGATCGGATCGTAGTAGTCGATCTGTACGCCCGAGGTGAAGAGGTAGAAGAAGCCCATGTCTTCGAGATCCTCGGCGAATCCGAGCTCTCTGGCGAGGGTAGCTCCACTCACGGGGTACGCGAGCTGACGCGGAAGCGAGTCCCTCAGCATCGTCGGAATCACCACGGAAACATCGAAACAGCAGGCCGGCTCGTCAAGAAGCGACCCGGCGAAGTGCGCCCGCGTGGCATCCAGCGACGAAGGGGGGCACAGCTGGCGGAGATGTGCAGCCGCAACGGCCGCTCCGGCTCACGCCCTCACGCGGACGCGCGCAGCTCGCCAGCGCCGGGACGCGTCCAGACCAGGGAACGCGCAGCGGTATCGATGCGGAGCTCCGGCTCGAGTCCGAGACCCTCTGCGGACACGGGCTTCGCCTTGACGCTTCCGCCGGCGAAATCGAGCCAGACCGCGGAGCCCTCGGAGTCTGCCACGAGCAGCCTTCCCGTTCCCTGCAGGTAGGCGGCGCGGCGTCGGATATGATCGACCGCTGCACCGAGTTGACGCGAGCGAAAGATCAGCTCCTGCGCGAGAAACCGCACCGACACACCACCGAGGTTGCGGTCCGCGAGGGAGACCACGGCGATGCCCTCGCTGTTCACGCCGGCCAGGCAGCCGGTGAGCGGAGCGCATACGAGCTCGACACTCGCGAAGCCTCCGGCATCCGGCCGGCTCGCGCGGAGCGTGAGGCTCGGCTCGAGCTCGAGAGGAATCTCGAAGCTCGCGTGGACCTCCGTACCGCGTTTCGATCCCGCAGCTTGCACACGGTAAAGTTCCTCAGCGAGCAAGAGCGACGCAGCGGACACTCCCGCACCGAAGGCCAAGCCCTCGAGTCGTTCTCGTTGCTGCGGTAGCTGGCGACGGAGCACTCGGCCGCTCGTGCGCTGCGCTCGCCGCTTCGCACCGATCCAGGAGGCCCATCCGTAGTGCTGGCGCAACTGGCGAACACTGTGCTCGATCTCGCGGCGCATGCTGCGCCCCTGAGCGCGCCCCTGTTCTACGGGAGCGCCCTCTGCCTGGATCACATCAGCCCTCTTTCGGAGGCTCGATGACGAGGACCTCGTTGAGAGATCCGGTCCGGTACCCGTCGAGGTCGAGCGCGACGTACTTGAATCCGAGATCGTGCAGGGCCCGCGACATCCGCCTCAGGCGATCCCCCTCGCCGATGTCACGTATCTCCTCGGGAGCCAGCTCGATCCGGGCGACATCCCCGTGGTGACGAACGCGCAGCTGACGAAAACCGATCTCGCGCAGCGCGTCCTCGGCGCGATCGATCTGGCGCAGCTTCTCGGGCGTGACCTCCATCCCGTACGGAATGCGCGAAGAGAGGCAGGCGGACGCGGGGAGATCGGCGCTTGGCAGACCTGCGGCGCGCGAGAGCTCCCGGATCTCGAGCTTGCTCAGCCCGACGTCGAGGAGCGGCGAGGCCACCCGATGTTCCTGCGCGGCCTGGTGGCCAGGTCGAAAGTCGCCGGTGTCGTCGCGGTTGATGCCGTAGGCGACGGCAGCAAAGCCCAGCTCCGTGCGCAGCTTCTCGAGCACGTCGAAGAGCTCGGACTTGCAGAAATAGCAGCGGTTGGGGGGATTCTCGGCGTAGTCCGGACTCTCCACCTCGTGCGTCGCGACGAAGCGATGCGCGAACCCCACGTGCTCGGCCACCGTCCTCGCCATCCGCCGGTGACTCTCCGGATAGGATGGGGAGTCCGCCGTCACGGCCAGCGCCCGATCGCCCAGAGCCCGGTGCGCCGCGTACGCCAGGTAGGCGGAATCGACGCCCCCCGAGTACGCCACCAGCAACCCCTCGCTCCCCGCCAGGCGTTCCAGCAGCGTCGCTTCCTTGGCCTGCGCATCCGTCATGGGGGCAGGGTACGTAGCCCCTGCGAGCGGTGTCAATGACAGCCCCAGCCGCCTTGCTATCCTCGCGACGTGTCGAAGCTTCGGGTGGGAATCCTGTTCGGGGGGCGGTCGACGGAGCACGACGTCTCGGTGACGTCGGCCACGACCGTCCTGCAGGCGATGGATCCCGGCCGCTATACGCCCGTCCTGATCGGAATCG
>JAUXJB010000272.1 GCA_030624945.1 Deltaproteobacteria bacterium
AGCAGACCCTGGGCCAAAACGTCGATCACCGCACGGATATCTACTCGTTGGGCGTCACGCTGTTCGAGCTCGCGACGGGTCAGCTGCCCTTCGTGAAGGGGAACGTCCCCTACCACCACGTCCACACCCCACCGCCGGACCCGTTGACCGTCAAGCCCGATCTCCCTCCGGCGCTCGGTAAGATCATTCTCCGCTGCCTGGAGAAGGATCCCGACCAGCGCTTCGCGTCCGCCCGCGAGATCATCGAGGAGGTAGACCGCCTCAGCGCCGGCCCGCCCGCGACCTAGCCGCCAGGTACCCAGCCGCCAGGGACGTGACGGAAACGTCACGATGTAATCGAAACGTCACTCTCTACCCAGCTGCAGTGCGATGGAGAGGGGTATTCCCCGCTCGTCGGTGACGCTTGTCTGAGGCCATAACTCCAGTGAACGCGAGGGCTTTCAGCCGGTCGCGCAAAAAAAAGCCGAATTGCGAGCGGTTGGCATGACGGTTGCTCACGCGGGTATGGCTGTTGAGCGCAGCTCGCGCTTGCGTCTCGGGAGGGGGTTCGGATTGAGGTCGGTCGAGCACACACTGGCAGCTCGTGTTCAATGTACCGGGATCGGGTTGCACAGCGGAAAGCCGGTCGAGCTCGTGCTGCGACCGGCGGCTGCCGGTACGGGCATCCTCTTCCTCCGCACGGACCTCAAGTGCCCCGTTCGCTTCCCGGCGCGGGCCGAATGGGTCGTCGACACCAGGCTCGCCACCACGCTCGGGAACCGGGACGCACGCCTGGCGACGATCGAGCACCTGGTCTCCGCCCTGTACGGCATGGGCGTCGACAACTGCACCGTGGAGTGTCGGGGCCCCGAGCTCCCGATCATGGACGGCAGTGCCGCGCCCTTCGTCTACCTGATCGAGAACGCGGGTCTGAAGCCGCAACGACGGATGCGCCGCCGACTCGTGATCACCAAGCCGATCGAGGTGCGGGAGGGAGACCGCTGGGTGCGCGTGACTCCCTCGCGCGACTTCAAGGTGTCCGTATCCATCGACTACGCGCACCCGTCGATCGGCCGACAGAGTTTGCCGACGCTCAAGCTGACGCCCGAGGTGTACGCGCGACAGGTGGCCCCGGCCCGGACCTTCGGGTTCCTGCGCGACGTGCAGAAGCTCCAAGCCGCGGGGTTGGCCCTGGGAGGATCGCTGCAGAACGCGATCGTTCTCGACGATCGCAAAGTGCTCAACGGCGATGGCCTGCGCTTCGCCGACGAGTTCGTCCGACACAAGGTGCTGGATCTGATCGGTGATCTCGCGTTGCTGGGACTCCCGCTGCGCGGACACGTCAAGGCTGCGCGGAGCGGACATGCCCTTCACCAGGCGCTCGTCGCGGAGATTCGCGCGAACCCGAGCTGCTGGACGGTGGAGGTCCCCGGCTCTAGCGTCGAGCTTCCCGTCGAGGTGCCGGAGCGGGTCCGGCCTCTCGCCCTGGCTCGCTAGACCTAGCGGCGTGTCTTAGCGGCATGTCCTAGCGGCCTATCGGCGCGCGCGGTGCGCCTTGCCGCTCGAAGAGCGACTCAACCGTTGCTCTCCGGGGGGGGGGCTAGGACAGTCCCAGCCCATCGAGAGTTGCCTGTGCGATCCGGAGCAGGAGGTTCCGGGCTGGTGGGCAGATCTGGATCGCGGCCCCCAGGTTCTGCGCGGCTCCGGTGTCCAGGTCCGCCGTTGCGGGCCAAGCTCTGAGCAACGCCTCCAGCAGCTCCGCCAGCCGCAGCTGCCCGCGCTCGAAACAATGGGCCGCGGCCTCGGCGAGAACTTCGGCGCGCCAGGATGCCGGCTCGAGATCGCGCAGCGATTCCATGTCGATCTTGTCCAGGGCGCGGCGCAGTCGCCAGCGCGCGCGCACGGAGGGTCGCGAACCGGACGCTCCATCCGCTCCCATGGGTTCCCGCCAGATCTGGCGCAAGCGCTCGTCGGATGCACTCCAGAACGGCCCGGTCCGCTTGGTGAGCTCGTCGACCAGCGGCGGAGCAAGCTCGACATCCCCCTCCGCGCGGGCTTTGGATGCCCGGGGGTCGGCGAGGGCTTGCAGCAGCAGGTTCGCGTCGCGCACACGGGATTCCGTCGACGGTCCGGTATCGATCAGGACTCGCACCCGTCCGGTCGACCGCTCTTTCGAGCGCAGTCCGAGTGCTTCGAGAACGATCTGGCTCGTGGCCAGGCTGCGGTCTCGCTTCCAGTGCTCTGCGATGAGATGGATCGCGTTCCAGCTGCCCGGGCGCGCGGGGAACTCCTCGAGCAGCCGTCGGTGGAGCCGGATCGAATCGCGGTGAGCGCCCGGATCAAGGGCGGCGGTGTCGGCCAGGGCCTCGCGCGTACTCGAGC
>JAUXJB010000260.1 GCA_030624945.1 Deltaproteobacteria bacterium
GATGCGCTCATCGGCCTCGACGCCCGCTCCGGCTCGTCGTTGAAGTCGCGACACAGCACGCGCATGGCGTCGAAGCCCGCCCAGATGTAGTGGCTGGCGGCCTCTGCACCGCCGCAGAGCATCCGCTCGGCGAGGCCGACCCGGATGCGCTGGGTGCCCAACGCGATCGCCTCCGCCCCGGTGGTGCAGGCGCTCGAGTTCGTGGTCACCTGGTTCCCGAGTGCCAGCAGTCCCGAGGCGCGGGCCGAGATCCCGCTGGCCATCACCTGCTCGACAGAGGTGGAGCCGAGCCGGCGCACCTTTCCGGCGTCGGTCAGCGGGACCACTTTCTCCGCCGTCGTGTCCATGCCTCCGATCCCGGTGCCCAGGATGGCTCCGGTGTCCCAGTCCACGGCCTCGCCGTCGCGGGGTGGCCGCTCGAAGCCGGCATCCTCCCACGCCTCGAGCAGCGCCAGGCTCGAGTAGCGGTGGCCCATGTTCATGGCGAGCAGCTCGTCCTCGGCGAACCGCTCCGTCGCGAGCTCGTCCACGCCCTGGGGGGTGCCGGCCACCCGGCAGCCGAATTTCGCCTCTTCCATGATCGGCATGTAGCGGATGCCCGATCGCCCCTGGCGGAGCGAGTCCTCGAACTCGCGGATCCCGTTTCCGTTCGGCGCGATCACCCCCAGGCCGGTGACCACGACCCTCCTCCTAGACGGTTGCGTCATCCCACTACTCCGATTCCCGAGAGCTGGCCCGCGCACACGACGCTGCCGTCCTCGAGCCTCATCTCGGCCTCGGCGCGCAGCTTGCGGCGCCGGAAGAACACCTTGCGGCCGGTCGTGATCACGCGGTCCCCCGGCTTCACGATCCCGGCGAACTCGACCTGGGCGTCGGTGAATACGGTGACCGTCTTGCGGACCTCTTCTTCCGAGAACTGGGCCGCGTAGAGATAGATCCCGAGCGCGACCACGCTCGCCTGCGCCATCGTCTCGATCAGGATCACGCCGGGGGTGACCGGATTGCCCGGAAAGTGCCCCCGGTAGAAGTCCGCGTCCTCGCGAAAGCGGTGGCTCGCGACGATGTGCTCGTCGTCGAGCTCCAGGATCTCGTCGATGAAGCGGAAGGGCTCCTGCTGGGGCACCAACTCGAGCACCTCGGCCGGGGTCAGCCGCACGCCCTCAGCCACCGTAGAGGCCCCCATTCACGTGGATCACGCTGCCGTTCACGTAGGTAGCGCGGGTCGCGAGGAAGGCCACGACGTCGGCGACCTCTTCCGGCGTGCCCATCCGACCCTGGGGAATCCGCTCGAGGATCCTGGCCGCGGCCTCCTCGGGGAGCTCGCGGGTCATGTCCGTGTCGATCAAGCCGGGCGCGACCGAGTTCACCAGGATCTCGCGTCCCGAGAGCTCCTGCGCGAGCGACTTGCTGAAGGCGTCGAGCCCGGCCTTGACCATGGTGTACGGGATCTGGCCCGCGTTTCCCGTGTGACCGACGACACTCGAGATGTTGATGATGCGCCCGCTATTGGACCGCAGCATGAAGCGCCGCAGGATCAGCTTGGTCAGGTACCAGGTGCCGCGAGCCAGGCCGGCGACCGCGTCGTAGTCGTCGAGCTTCATCGAGAGAAGCGGTGCATTGACGTTGAGCCCGGCGTTGTTCACCAGTACGTCCACGCGGCCGGCCTGGTCCTTGAGCTCGCGGATCAGGGCGTCGACCTCCGCGGGTTCGGAGAGGTCGGCGCGGATTTCGAAGGCCGAGTTCAGCTCGGCGACCAGCTTCTGCGCCCGCTCCTCGCTCGACCGATAGTGCACGGCGACGCGGAAGCCCTCCGCCGCGAGCCGTCTGCAGCAGGCGGCGCCGATCCCGGTCGCTCCGCCGGTTACCAGCGTGACCGGCAGGTCGCTCATCGCTCCATCTTCCCCCCGCGCGACCGCTCGCTCGGCAGCGGGTAGTCCGGGTAGTCGATGCCCCGGAACAGTCCGACGCGCGCGCGCTCGATCTTGTAGATCTCATCCCCGTCTACCAGCAGGCGCGCGTTGCCAATGACCATGGATGCGCCGGTTTTCGACAGCTCGGAGTAGCGCAGCACGTCGACCTCGTAGCGAATCACGCTGTCGTGCGGTCGGATCTGCCCGAAGAAGTCGACATCGGCGCAGCCGAGCGCCCGCCCGCTGCCGAGTCCCCCGCGCCAGTTGCAGTAGAAGCCGAGCAGCTGCCACACCCCGTCGAGCCCCAGACATCCGGGCTGCACCGGGTCGCCGTCGAAGTGGCACTGGAAGAACCAGTCGTCGAGGTGCACGTCCCGCTCGGCCAGGATGCGCCCACGGGCGCCGTCCGCCTCGATCGTCATCACGCGATCGATCATCAGCATGGGCGGTGTCGGAAGACGTGCCAGGAAGTGCTCTGGTGGATCCTTGACCAGGCGGCCGTACGCGAACGCCAGGAGCTCCTCCTTGCTGAAGGAGTCGCGCGAGCGGAACTGCTCGTAGGTCATCACTGGCTCGGCTCGTCGCCGAAGCGGAGCAGGCACCTCGACCAGCTCAATCCGGCACCGACGCCGATCAGAGCCACGTCGTCGCCGGGCTTCCACTTGTCCCAGCGCATCGAGACCACGGAGGGAACGCTCGCCCCGGCCGTGTTGC
>JAUXJB010000078.1 GCA_030624945.1 Deltaproteobacteria bacterium
CCTCCGGTCGCAGATTGGAGCCGACCAGCTCCGCGCGCAGCCCGATCCGTGAACGCAGTGCGCTCTCGGCCAGGCTGACCGCGGCGCCGCCGTCCGCGATGTCGTGCGCCGAGCGCAGGAGTCGTCGCGTGGCTGCCGCGACCAGGAACGCGTGCAGGCGCGCCTCGGCCTCGAAGTCGATGGCGGGCGGCAGACCGCGTTCCAGGCCGAGCCTGACCGCCAGATACTCGGACCCGCCAAGCTCGCCCGGATTGTCGCCCAGCAGGACAAGGCTCTCGCCCCCTCCTGCCCAGGCGGACGGAACGGCCAGGGAGACGTCCTCCAGCAGCCCCAGCATTCCGATCGTCGGTGTGGGGGGGATCGAGCCCTCACCCGCCGTCTCGTTGTAGAAGCTCACGTTCCCGGACACGATCGGGAGCCCCAGCGCACGGCAGGCATCGCCCAGACCGCGGACGGCCTCGGCGAACTCCCACATCGATTCGGGGCGCTCGGGATTTCCAAAGTTGAGACAGTTCGTGACGGCCAGCGGTCGGGCACCGGTTACCGCCACGTTGCGCGCGGCCTCGGCCAGGGCCAGTTGCGCGCCCCGATAGGGGTCGAGCCAGCAGTAGCGGGGGTTGCAGTCCGTCGAGACGGCGATCCCACGTCGCGAGCCGGGCACGCGAAGCACCGCGGCGTCACCGCCGGGACGCAGCACGGTGCTGGACTGCACGATCTGGTCGTACTGCTCGTATACCCACTCGCGCGAGCACAGGTTCGGCGAGCCGAGCAGAGCCAGCAGCGCGCCACTCGGATCCGTCTCGGGTGGTAACGCGGTCGGGTCGAGCTTGTGACGCTCGTCGAGATCCGCCGGGCGCGCGACCGGACGATCGTAGACGGGCGAGCTCCGGGCCACCGGGTCGACGGGGATATCCACGACCAGGTCACGTCGCCAACGCACGTGCATACGCCCGGTATCCGTCACCTTGCCGACGACCACGGCCTCGAGGTCCCACTTGGAGAAGACGTCGAGCACCTCGACCTCGCGCCCCGCCTCCGCCACCAGCAGCATGCGCTCCTGCGATTCCGAGAGCAGCAGCTCGTAGGGGCTCATCCCCTCCTCACGCTGGGGCACCAGATCGAGATCCATCTCGATACCTGTGCCCCCGCTCGAGGCCATCTCGAAGCTGGAGCAGGTGAGCCCCGCCGCGCCCATGTCCTGGATGCCGACGATGGCCCCGGTCGCCATCGCCTCGAGGCAGGCCTCGAGCAGGAGCTTCTCGGCAAAGGGATCGCCGAGCTGCACCGTCGGGCGCATCGACTCGGTGTCCTCGTCGAACTCGCTCGAAGCGAGCAGGCTGGCGCCGTGGATGCCGTCGCGGCCGGTGCGCGAGCCCACATAGAGCACGGGGTTGCCGGGGCCGGTGGCCCTGGCCAGGAAGATGCCGTCCACAGGCGCGATCCCCACGTTCATGGCATTCACGAGGATGTTGCTCGCGTAGCGCGGGTGAAAGGTGACCTCGCCTCCGACGGTGGCGCAGCCGAAGCAGTTGCCGTAGTCGCCGATGCCGGCCACCACGCCGCGCACGAGGTAGCGCTGGCGGGGATCGTCCAGCCCACCGAAGCGCAGCGAGTTCAGACTCGCGAGCGGGCGCGCACCCATGGTGAAGATGTCGCGGAGAATCCCACCCACGCCCGTCGCGGCGCCGCCATGCGGCTCGACGTAGGACGGGTGGTTGTGGCTCTCGATCTTGAACACCGCCGCGTGCCCGTCCCCGAGGTCGACGACGCCCGCGTTCTCGCCCGGCCCATGCAGCACCCAGGGCGCCTGCGTCGGCAGGCTAGCCAGGTAGCGCTTGCTGGACTTGTAGGAACAGTGCTCCGACCACATCACCGAGAAGATCCCGAGCTCCGGGTAGGTCGGGACGCGACCCAGCAGCTCGAGGATGCGCTCCCACTCGTCATCGGCGAGACCGTGCTCCCGGGCGAGCTCCGCGCTGACCTCGGGATCTCTCATGGAACGCAGCCGCTCAGGAAGGACCGCAACAGCGGTGCGCCGTCCACGCTGCCGAGCTCCGGATCGACGGCGTGCTCGGGATGCGGCATCAGGCCCAGCACGTTCCCCGCGGCACTCGCCACACCCGCGATCGCATCGACCGACCCGTTCGGATTCGCCCCGGCGTAGCGGAACGCCACGCGCGGGGGCCGTTCCCGATCCGGGACGTAGGCTCCCTCGCCGTGCTTGATGGGGATGCGCAGCAACGCGCCTTCCACCAGCTCGGAAGCGAAGTTCCCCGGGTCCTCCACCCGCAGCTCGACGTCCCGACAGACGAACCGAAGATCCCGGTTGCGCACCAGGGCGCCCGGCAGCAGGTGCGCCTCGCAGAGCACCTGGAAACCGTTGCAGACGCCGAGCACGGGGCGACCCGATTCCGCGAACGCGGACACCGCCCGCATCACGTGGGAGAAACGGGCCATAGCGCCTGCACGCAGGTAGTCGCCGTACGAGAAGCCGCCGGGGATGGCGACGCCGTCGAGTCCCTCCGGCAGGCCGGCGTCCTTGTGCCAGACCATCTCGACCTGGGCACCCAGCCGCTCCAGTGCACCCGCCATGTCGCGGTCGTCATTGGAGCCGGGGAAGACCACAACCCCGACGCGGGGGCCGAGGCGGTCTTGGCGAGGCGGCGTCTCCGGCTGGGCTTGCGTCGTCACGCGGCTCGTCGGGGTCTAGGGGGGATCGCCCAGAGGGCGGGGGCTCGCGTTCCCCCCGGGGGAACGATACGGGCGGCAGTGTGCCAGGCGGCCCGCAGAGTTTCAACGCACGTTAGACTCTGCTCATGTCAGAACCTGGGGAGCGAGTCGCGGCGAGCGATCTCGGCTACGACGAGGCGATCGTCCTGCTGCGACGCGAGCTGCGGGGAGTCGCTCGCAACGCTCGCGTGTTCGCGCTGCGTGGACGCGCACGCCCCGCACTCCTCGGAGCTCGGAGCTGGACGGAGCTGGCGCAGATCGAGGCCGAGTTGCGGGACATGCTCCAGCACACCCTGAGCCTGGAGCTGCACGTCGAGCCGTGGACCCCGTGGGGACGGGTTGCGGCGGGGCTCGGCAGCTTCCGCGACAGCCTGGCTGCTGAGCGCTACCTGCTGCAACGGCTCTTGAAGGAAGCCGTGAATCATCCCATCGAGCGCTGGCGCGCCGGCGTCCCCCAGCTGGAGGACGCCCTCTGGCCCTTCCTCAGCGCGCGCACGCACTACCTGGCGAACACGCTGGCGCTCGCCCTCTCAGAGCCGGCCCCCTTCCCCCCGCTGATCTGGCAGCCGCGCCGCCGCCAGTTCACGTCATGACTCGTGGTACCTGGCGCGCGGGCGGCCCTCCCGCGGGTTAGCGACCCACGGGCCGCTGATGGCTATACGCGGATTTCGTACTGCTCGATGACGGGGTTTGCGAGGAGCTTCTCGCACATCTCGCGGGCGAGCTGACGAGCGTGGTCGGCGTCGTTGGCGTCGATATCGAGCTCTATGACCTTGCCGGTGCGCACCTCGGCGAGCTGGTCGTAGCCCAGCTCGCGGAGCGCCCGCTCCAGCTGTCGACCCTCGGCATCCAGGACGCCGGGTTTCAGGGTGATCAGGACGCTGACCCTCACGCGCCGGCCTCCTCTCCGAGCACGCGCGCGAAGATCGTGTCGACGTGACGCAGGTGCCGCTCGAGATCGAAGCACTCCGCGAGCTCGTCGGGCTTGAGGATCTTCCCCAGCTCCTCGTCCGCCAGGAGGCGGTCGTAGAGGTGCCCCCCGTGATCCCACGTCGCCATGGCGTGCTCCTGGACGAGTCGGTAGGCCTCCTGCCGCGAGAGGCCGTGGCGGGCCAGAGCCAGGAGGACGGTGCCCGAGTACACGAGTCCCCGGCTCTCGTCGAGATGGCTGCGCATCCGCTCGGGGAATACACCCAGGGCCCGGATCAACTCCGCAAGGCGGTGCAGCATGAAGTGCACCGTCGCCGTCGCGTCCGGACCGATCACACGCTCCACCGAGCTGTTGGAGATGTCGCGCTCGTGCCACAGCACCGTATTCTCGAGCGCCGCACCCGCGTAGCCTCGCACCACGCGCGCGAGCCCGGTCAGCGTCTCGAACCGCCAGGGGTTGCGCTTGTGGGGCATGGCCGAGCTGCCCTTTTGCTCGCTCCCGAAGAACTCCTGGACCTCGCCCACCTCGGTCCGGGCCAGGTGGCGCATCTCGACGGCGATCCGCTCGATACCCGTGGCGACGAGGGCGAGCGCGTTCATGAGCTCCGCGTGGCGATCGCGCGCGACGATCTGGGTCGAGATCTCGGCAGGTGCGAGCTCGAGCTCCGCCATGACCGCCGCCTCTACCTCGGGCGATAGGTGCGCGAACGTGCCGACGGCGCCTGAGGTCTTGCCTACGGCGACGGCCTCGCGGGAGCGCTGCAAGCGCTTGTGGTTGCGCCGCATCTCGTCGTAGGCATAGAGCAGCTTCAAGCCGAACGTGGTGGGCTCGGCGAAGATCCCGTGCGTGCGCCCCACGCAGACGGTGCGCTTGTGCTCCAGCGCACGGGAGTGCAGCGCCTCCAGCACCCGTTCGCTCTGCTCCAGGATGAGGTCCAGCGCCTCGCAGAGCTGCAGGGCCAGGCAGGTGTCGAGGATGTCGGAGGAGGTGAGTCCCAGGTGCACGTAGCGAGCAGCCGGACCGATCTCCTCGGCCAGCGCGTCCAGGTACGCGTTGACGTCGTGATGCACGCGAGACTCGATCTCGGCTACGCGCGCGGGCTCCACGTGAGCCCGGGCTTCGATCACCTCGAAGGCCTCACGCGGGATCTCCCGGCGTTCGGCGAGCGCCCGACAGACGGCGACCTCGATTCGGGTCCACAGCGCGTAACGGTGCTCATCGGACCAGATGCCCAGCATCTCGGGCCTGGTGTAGCGGGAGATCAAGCGCTCCTCCCGGCTTCGCGCGGGTCAGACCGCATAGCGGAGATAGTAGTAAGCGAGCAGCATGTAATACATGATCGGGATCGCGAGCAGGGCGGAGTCCACACGATCCAGGACGCCACCCACCCCCGGCAGGATTCGCCCCGCATCCTTCAGGTGGGCGTCCCGCTTCAACACCGACTCGACGAGGTCTCCGAGCACGGCCACGACGGCGAGCACGCCGCCGAACAGACCGGCCGCCATGTAGCTGAGCTCGGCCGAGAGCCTGCCGGGGATCAGCTCGTCGAACACGAACTTGGCGCTCAGACAGCCGAGCGTGCCCGCGACCACCCCTCCGAGAACTCCCTCCAGGGTCTTGTTCGGGCTGATCGCGGGAGCGAGCTTGCGGCGCCCGAACCTGCGCCCGACGAAGTACGCGCCGGCATCGGAGAAGACCGCCGCGACCAGGCAGAAGATGATGAAGAAGAAGCCCAGCTGCGGATCGAACTCGAGCGCGGGATGCCGCCGCGAGAGATCCTCGGCGATGAAGCGCACCGACACGGCGTGCGCGAGCAGCCAGCCCACGTAGAAGACCCCGAAGAAGGTCGCCGAGACGCTCATCATCGCCTCGCGTATCTGCGCGTGCGTGAGCTGCAGAAGCATCACCGTGAGGAGCACCGCCGTCATGAAGCTCGTGGCCAGGAAGGCATCCCCCACGTACACGATCAGCGGGAGAGCGGCAGCGGCCAGCGTCCCCAGGAGCCGGTTCGGGGTGCCTCCCTTGGCCGCGATGAAGCCGTAGAACTCGTTGATCGCGAGACTGCTGAAGACGATCACCATGGCGACGTACCAGAGCCCGCCCACGTAGCAGACCCAGAGCACGGGCGGGACGAGCACGGCCGCGGTCATGAGTCGCAGGGCAAGGTTGCTGGGCTGCCAGCGGGCCCTCTCGGGCGGCCGGACCGAGGGCGGCCGCGGGTGGATACCGGCCTCGGGACGCGGAAACCCGTCTCCCTGCGCACCCGGCACCGTTCTCTCTCCCGGTGGACCTGGCATTCCCATCACCGGCCAGTATGGCCCAAGTCAGCGGCCCGTATGGCCAAAGCCACCGGCTCCTCGCCGGGTCGGACCGAGCGCTTCGGACTCCTGGACCTCTTCGAAGACGGGCACCGCGACGGGCGCGATCACGAGCTGCCCGATCCGGTCGCCCCGCGCGAGCCGGAACGGCTGCTCGCCCGTGTTCTGGAGAATGACCTGGATCTCGCCACGGTAATCGGCGTCGATGGTCCCGGGGGCATTGGGAACCACGATCCCGGACTCCAGGGCGAGCCCACTGCGACCTCGCACCTGCCCCTCGTAGCCCGGGGGAATCGCCACCGCAAAGCCGGTGGGAATCGCGCGCCTCTCACCGGGAGCGAGCTCGAGCTCGCCCTCGATGGCGGCCCGCAGGTCGACGCCCGCACTGTGCTTCGTCGCGGGCTCGGGCAGCGGAAGATCCGCATCGACCTCGCCCCGGACGCGCAGGATACGCACGCCGATCTGGAGGATGGAGGCGCTCACGCGCCTTTCCTCGGCAGGGGCCAGCCGCCGCTGGGCAACCGCTCCGGGGCGACCGGTCCCACCGTGGCCAACGAGAGCGGCGCCTCGAGCGTGGATTCGGCCAGCGCGCAGACGTCCTCGAGCGTCACGCGCTCCAGCTCCTCCAGATCGCGTTCCAGCTCCAGGTTCTCCTCACCGTAGAGCTGCTGCTCGGCCAGGTAGCTCATACGAGCGCCGGTCGACTCGTGGCCGAGCAGGATGCTCGCACGCAGATGCTGCCGGGCCGAGTCGAGCTCGCTTCGCGAGATGCGGCCGTCGCGTACCTCGGCGAGCTCGTGGCTGACCACGTCGAGCGTCTCCTCGAGCTTCTGCGGTGCCACACCGAAGCTCACGTCGAAGCGACCGGTGTCCGTGTAACTCGTGAGGGAGGAGAAGATGGAGTACACGAGCCCTCTGCGGTCCCGCACCTCGCGGAACAGGCGCGAGGAGTAGCCATCACCAACGATCGTGGAGAAGAGCTCGGCAGCGGCCCAGCGAGGGTCTCGTCCGGAGACGCCCGGGCCGGAGAGGGTCACCTGGACCTGCTCCAAATCCCGCTCTACGACCTTGCTCGCGCGCTGCGGCGAGGGTGGACGCGCGGAGCTCGGGGCCTGTCCGGCCGGAATGCGGCCGAGGTGACGGCTCACCAGCCCGACCAGCTCCTCGTGATCGAGCTTGCCGGCTGCCGCCACGACCATCC
>JAUXJB010000271.1 GCA_030624945.1 Deltaproteobacteria bacterium
CGCAGCGGGAGAGCCGCCCGCCGCGACGACGCGCGCGACGGACCCCGCGTTCTGGCTCTACACGTCAGGTACGACGGGAGAGCCCAAGGGGGTCATCCATCGCCACATCGATCTCCCGGTGACCGCGCAGGCCGTCGGGTGCGGCGTCCTCGGGATGGGCCCCGAGGATCGCGTGCTCTCGGCGCCCAAGCTCTTCTTTGCATACGGTTTGGGGAACTCGCTCACCTTCCCACTCTTCCTCGGAGCCGAGGTCGTGCTGCAGCCCGAGCGACCGACACCCGAGGTCATGTTCGAGCTGCTGCGGACCGAAGCGCCGACCCTGTTCTTCGGCGTGCCCACGCTGTACGCGGCCATGCTCGCGCATCCCGAGCTTCCGGCGTCACTCGGAAGCGTACGGCTCTGCATGTCGGCCGGCGAGGCCCTCGCGGCGCCGCTGTACCAGCGGTGGCGGGATCGGTTCGGTGTCGAGATCATCGATACGCTTGGGACGACGGAGATGCTGCACGGCTTCCTCGCCAATCGACCCGGGCAGGCGCGCCCGGGCTCGAGCGGGAAGCCGGTTCCCGGGTACGAGCTCCGCATCGTGGACGGGGCCGGCGCGGACGTCGCGAAATCCGAGATCGGGACCCTGCTGGTCAGGGGCGAGAGCGGCGCCCGGATGTACCACAAGCGTCCCGAACAGACCGCTCGCACCATGCTCGCCGACGGCTGGCTGCGAACCGGGGACAGCTATCGCCGAGATGACGAGGGCTTCTACTACCACATGGGGCGCAGCGACGACCTCATGAAGGTGAGCGGCCAGTACGTCTCGCCCGTCGAGGTCGAGGCGACCCTGATCGCGCACCCGGGCGTCGTCGAGGCAGCCGTGGTCGCGCAGGCGGACGAGTACGGCTTGCTCAAACCCAAGGCGCACGTCGTCCTGAAGAGCGACGCCCGGCCGAGCGAGGATCTCGCCGCCGAGCTCCAGGAGTTCGTCAAGGACCGAATCGCGCCCCACAAGTATCCCCGCTGGATCGAGTTCACGGACGCGCTTCCCAAGACGGCGACGGGTAAGATCCAGCGCTACCTGCTTCGAAGGGAGCGAGCTTGAGAGATCCCGGAGCCCCCGAGAGCTTCGACACGAGGCCCGAGCGCTATCGCCACTGGCGCCTGTCGGTGGACGGGCGGATTGCGCACCTCGCCCTCGCGGTCGACGAGTCGGGAGCCCTCATGGACGAGGTCGTGCTGAAGCTCAACAGCTACGACGTCGGAGTGGACATCGAGCTACGCGATGCGGTGAGACGCCTGCGCTTCGAGCATCCCGAGGTGGCCTGCGTGGTGATCGAGAGCGCGAACCTCGACGTGTTCTGCGCGGGCGCGAACATCCCGACGCTCGCAAACTCCTCGCACTCGCTCAAGCTGAATTTCTGCAAGCTGACGAACGAGACGCGGCTCGCGATCGAGGACGCGACGCGTGCGGGCCAGACGTATCTGGCCGCGCTGCGCGGTACCGCCAGCGGCGGAGGCTACGAGCTGGCCATGGCCTGCGAGCGGATCCTCCTGATCGACGACCGCCGCTCGGCGGTGAGCTTGCCGGAGCTGCCGCTCCTCGGCGTGTTGCCCGGGACGGGCGGTCTGACGCGGCTCGTGGACAAGCGAGGTGTTCGACGGGACATCGCCGACCACTTCTGCACCCTCCAAGAGGGTGTGCGCGCACAGCGCGCACTCGAGTGGCGCCTGGTGGATGCCGTGGCCCTCCCGACCGGCTTCGAGGCCCTCGTAGCGGAGGAGCTCGCGCGGGTCATCGCTGCGGCGGGGCCACCGCGCGCCGAGCGGGGCGTTCCCCTGGAACCGATCGAGCCCGAGCTCGGCGAACGCGGGATCCGGTACACGCACATCACTGTAGAGCTGGATCCCGCCGCGCGAACCGCGCGCCTCGTGGTCCGGCCTCCGTCGGGAGCGGACCGAGAGCTGCTCCTGGGCGGCCTGCGCATGGCGCGCGAGCTCGACGACGCGATCCTGCGGCTGCGCTTCCACTATCCGGAGCTCGGCATCTGGATCCTCAGCACCGAAGGCGAGCCCGAGCAGGTCCGCGCGCTCGACGCCGCCCTTGCGGGTCCCGACTGGCTCGCCGGCGAGGTGCGAGCGCTGATCGGGCGCGTCTTGAAGCGCCTGGAGAATTCGGCGCGCAGCAGCTTCGCACTGATCGAGCCGGGCTCCTGCTGGGTCGGCACGCTCTTCGAGCTCGCGCTGGCATCCGATCGCAGCTACATGCTCGAGGGCGATTCCGCGCTCCGGATCGAGCTCACCAACGCGAACCGGGGCGCCTATCCGATGGCCAACGGCCTCACGCGCATCGAGACGCGCTTCATCGGGGACCCGAAGGCCCGCGATCGCGCCCTGGCCGCCGTCGGACCC
>JAUXJB010000057.1 GCA_030624945.1 Deltaproteobacteria bacterium
CCAAAGCCGTCGTCCCCGAGCCAGAAACGGAGCAGGTCCGAGACTCCCTGGGAGGTTCGGGTCGCCCCGCTCAGGCCATCCACCGTATAGGCAGCGTCGGGGGAATCCGGGTCCACGGGGGCCAGGGCGACCCGAATCCGCAGCCTGCCTTGTTCGTCACGCACGCGCTTGCCACGCCAGCGTTCCCGCCACTCCGGGCTGTCCACCTGGGATCCCAGTCCTGGCGTCTCGCTGTGCTCGTAGAAGCTGACGTCCAACAGTGTGTTCGCGTCCCCCGCCAGGGTGGCGTAGCCGTAGAGCGTGGAGATGTAGCCCGCCCCGTACACGGGAAGAATCAAGAGCTCGAGCCGGCGGTTCCGCTCGACCCGGTAGACGGTGGCGTGATTCGCGCGGCGTTCGATGCCCGCGATGTCGCGTTCCGGAGCCAGCGCGATGCTCCGCGACGGGTCCAGTGCCGCTTCGCGCGGATCGAACTCCTGCGGGTCGCCGAGATCCAACTCCTCGCCCGTTTCGAGATCGACCAGCCGGGCCTCCACGTGTCGCCCCTCACCGGCCTCCAGCAACAGCTCCAGCCCCGGGATCCGCTCGAGGATCTCCAGCAGGTGCTGCTCCTGTTCCCTCTCCATGTTTGCAAGCCGGTGGGGCTCGAGGAGGACGGCGGTGCTCGAGACAACGAGGGAACAGAACAGCGCCACCCCGCCGACGACCAGCAAGATCTTGGCCGGGTGGTCGTTCGGCATCGCACGCAGACGCCGGAGCCAGCCGAGATCAGGCACCGCGCCGCGCTCTCCGACGCACGTTCGCCCGAATCACGCCGTGGTCGATCAGAGGTGCGAAGACATTGGCGAACAGAATCGCGAGCATGACACCTTCTGGATACGCGGGGTTCGCGACGCGGATCACAGCGACGCTGAATCCGATGAGCCCTCCGTAGATCCACCGCCCGGCGTCGGTGATCGCGGCCGTGACGGGATCGGTAGCGAAGAACACCAGCCCGAACGCGAAGCTCCCGAGCACGAGGTGCCAGTACCATGGCACGTCGGCGATCGCCAGGGAGGGGTTGACCAGGCCTCCGAGCGCGATTGCGGTCGCGACCATGCCGATCAGGCCCCCCGCCATGATTCGCCAGGCAGCCACCCGCGTGGCGATGAGAATGATGGCGCCCACCAGGCACGCGATGGTCGACGTCTCGCCGGGGGCTCCGGGCACGGTACCCGCGAAGGCCTGCCACCAGGTGGTGCCGGACCGCGCGATCGCGCCGAGACCGCCCTCGGTGGCCAGGCTCAGGCGGGTGGCCCCACTCGTCCCGTCGACAACGGTCCAGACCGCGTCGCTCCGGAGCGCCTCCGGATACGCGAAATAGAGGAACGCCAGTCCAGCCAGGGCGGGGTTCAGGAAATTTCTGCCGGTGCCGCCGAAGATCTCCTTGCCGACCACGACGCCGAACGAGATCCCCAGGGCGACCTGCCACAGCGGAAGCGTCGGCGGCAGGCTGAGCGCGTAGAGCAGGGCGATCACGGAGAGTCCGGGGTGGATCTCGCGCTCCCTCAAGGTTGCGAAGAGCCGCTCCCAGATCCGTCCCGTGAGCACCGCCACGATCCAGATCGGCAACAGGTAGAGCAACCCGTGGACGCTCGCTCCCCAGAGATCCGCCGGGTCGTGGCCGCCGCCCAGCACGGAAAGCAGATCGCCGCGCCATCCGTGCGGGAAGTCAGGACCTCGTGTGGCCATGGCAGCGTTCGCCTGGCGCCCCGTGTTGTAGAGCGCGAAGAGCACGCATGGGGTGAGCGCGATGAGCACGCGACGCATGATTCCCCGCAGATCGGCCCGCGCACGCACGAACGGCGGCCCGAAGCTGAGGGGAGCCGAGACGTGGCGAAGGAACTTCATTTCTCCCGCGCGATCCGTGTGAGCGTAGATCTCAGTAGCGGTCCGTACTCGATTCTTCCGGGACAGGCGAACGCGCAGAGCGCCAGGTCTTCCTCGTCGAGCTCGAGAGCACCGAGTGAGACTGCGGCTTCCGTGTCCCCCACGACGAGAGCACGCAGCAGAGGTGCGGCAAGCAGGCCGGGAGGCCCAAGCCTCTCGAATGCCGGAACCGGGATCATGGGTCCGGGCCGCGCCACGCCGCTGCGAGAGCGCCCCCACCATCGTTGCATAAGACGCAGGGAATCCGATCGAGAGGCGGGTGTCGGTGGGCTTTCCAGGATGGCGCAGATCTGGGTATGGAATCGGCCGGCGTAGCCGGCCCATCCGGAGGCACGGCGTCCGGAGAGGACCGAGCCGGAGATCACCCTGCAGGGCGAAGGCCGCAGCTCATCCCTCACCAGGTCCTCCGTACTGGCGCCGAGCCGCGTGCGGACAAGCCGCGGGTTCTGCACCGCCGAACCGGCCAGGGCGATGGCTCTCTCGACCCACATGCGACCGGTGACGAAGAGCTTCCCTATCGCGATCACGTCCTGGTAGCCGAGCTGCCAGACGCTCTTGCCCGCTCGCACCGCGTCGAGGTGGTGGATGTGCGTCCCCACCAGGCCCGAAGGATGCGGCCCGGCGAACGACACCACGCGAATCCGCGCGGGATCCCCCTGCGGGAGATCCGGGCCGGGCTCCACGCACAGGTAGACGGGACCGTCGGTAAGGTGGGGGATCACGCTCAGGCCGTCGTCAAAGGCCTGGCGCTCTGCGGAGACGATCACCTCGGGTCTGGCAGCGAGTGGATTGCTGTCTGCCGCGTTCACGAAGATCGCGTGCGGCACGGCGTCGGGAGCCGGCACCTGGCTAAAGGGTCGCGTTCGAAAGGCCGTCCACAAGCCCGAAGCCAGAAGGTTCTCGCGTACCTGGTCTCTGCGCAGGTCGGCCAGTTGCTCGCGCGGCCAGGCAGCGAACCTCTCTTCTTCCGCACCGTCCAGGCGGACGACGACGGCCTTCAGAGCGCGGCGCTCGCCGCGCTCGATCCTGTCGACCACGCCCGAGCCGGGAGCGGTGAAGAGGATCTCGGGATGTCTCCGGTCCGCGAAGAGCGCCTGGCCGAGCTTCACGCGTTGGCCTTCTTCGACGCGAAGCGAGGCGCGCAAGCCGACGTAGTCGTCCCCGAGCAGTGCGACGCTGCTCACCCCGCGTCCCGCGCTGAGAAGTTGCTCGGGCGCTCCCGGAATTGGGATGTCGAGCCCTCTCCGGATCCGGACCCGCAGCATGGGGTCGCTCAGGACCAGCGCTGATAGGAGCTGGCCATCCGGACGCGCCGCTTTGCGAGGGCCTCGGCCGCCTCGCGCGGCGATGTGCCGCTGCGCCGCGCGTCCTCCAGTACCTCGCGCGTGTTGGCGCGGATCTTCTCGTCGATCGTTTCGAACGCCTGCCGCTGCGAGCCGCCCGCGTACTCGACCGCACCGCAGATCACGCCCCCCGCGTTGGCGATGAAGTCGGGAACGACCAAAACGCCCCGCTGGTGCAGGGTCTTCTCCGCCTCGGGCGTGATCGGGATGTTGGCCCCCTGCAGCACGAGCTTTGCGTCCAGGCGATCGACGTTGCCCGCATGGATGACGTCGGGTCGCGCAGCAGGAATCCACACCTCGCAGGGAACATCGACGACTGCATCGGGTGGAAGCTGTTCGCCGTCCGGAAAGTCGACCACGCTCGCACCCCCGCGCTTGTGATCGATGAGGCGATCGAGGTCGATGCCTCCTGGATCGAGCAGCGTTCCCTTCGAGTCCGCCGCAGCGACGAGGCGCGCTCCTTTCTCGGAGAGAAACCGCGCCGCGTGCCGGCCCACCGATCCGAAGCCCTGCACAACGACCCGGGCTCCGTCCAGGTCGAGGTCGCAGAACTCTCGCGCCACCTCTGCGCAAGCGGCGAGGCCGAACCCCGTGGCCCCGATCTCGTCTAGTGGAATGCCGCCGATCTCGGGCGGAAGCCCGACGGCGCGACCGATCTCGTCCTTCGTCCAGGCCATGCAGCGCTCGTCGGTGCCCATGTCGGGTCCGGGGATGTAGTCCGTGATGTCGCGAATGGCGCGCGCAAAGGCGCGCACCAGCTGCTCCTTCTCCGCGTCGGACACTCCCGGATCTCCGAATATCACGGCCTTGCCGCCGCCATGGGGCAGCGCTGCGGCGGCATTCTTGAGCGTCATCGCGCGAGCCAGGCGAAACGCCTCCTCCGCGCTGACGTCCGGCGCCATACGCACGCCCCCGATCGACGGGCCGGCCGCGACGTTGTCCACGACCAGGATCGCCCTCAAGCCCAGCGCGGGCTGCAGGATGTGGATGATCTTCTCGGGTCCCAGATCGTCGGCAAAGCGGAACATGTCCTCTGTCATCGCGTCTCCCGTCGACGCCGTCGCAGTGTCGCGCGCGGCGCCTGGATCAGAAGCTGTACCGGATGCTCATGGCCAGGAACTGAGCCTTGTAGTCGCCCACCTCGTTGCGCGGGAAGAGCCCCCTGCGGTGCCGAAAAAGCTGCTGAAGGCGGGCACGTCATCGCGCTGGAAGTTCGAGCCGTGAATGGTCGGGTGGCAGTTGAGGCAATCCCGCTTGCAGCGGTGTTCCCACGGGGAAGGCGGGTGGGTCAATGAGCGACATCTGCAAGTAGGGTGTACAGGATTCCTGGCCGGAATTCCGTTTCCGGCTCGTGGTGCCGCGTGTCGTTCAAGAGGGTTGTTCGGGCTCTGACAATGGCCTTTCCGTCCGATCAATCCGTCCGAGGGGCGAGGGGCGAGGGGCGGAGTACCGGAGCCTCTCTGCGCAGGAGCTTCCACGCCTCTTGGGGGTAGCCGTCGCGCGCGGAAGCGTGTTCGCAGGCCGAAAGCGCTTGGCGCTGTCGCTGCGATCGTTCTAGTGTGGGCTGTCGTTTGGAGGAGGTCTCGATGGCACTCAGGTACGAGGTCGGCCAGAAGTTCCCCTCGCTGACCCTGGTCGACGACCGGGAGCGGGAGGTGTCGATCGAGGAGGTGGCGGGGGACCAGCCGCTGATCCTCGCGTTCTACCGCGGCCCGTGGTGACCCAAGTGACAGGTGCAACTGCGGGAACTGGTCCAGTTCCACGAATCCACCCAGGTTGCGTACTGTCGTCTGGCGGTCGTCTCGGTCGATCCTCCGCGCGTTCAGGCCGCGTTCAAGGCGGGCCTGGGCGCGCGCTTTGCCTTCCTCAGCGACCAGAACCTGGCGCTCACGGACGAGCTCGGCATCCGCGAGACGACCGACACCCGCCACGGTCCGCTGCCGGTCCCGTTCACCTTCGCGTTGCTCCCGGATCTCACGATCGATCGGATCTTCAACGGCTGGTACTTCGTCGGTCGACCCACGCCCGAGGAGCTTCGCCAGGTCATTCGCGAGATGATGGGCAAGACCGTGGCGGACGCGGACTTCCGAGGCGAGTAGCTCGCTCGCCGAGCCCATCGCGACGAGACGGGCTCTCCTGCACGCAAAGGAGGTCTCGGCTGCGGCCGACGGGTGATCCCTGCTGGCGTCGTGCGGGAATTTGGTGCCCGCCAGGACCACAGGCGGCGGAGCCCCTGGGCGGGTGCGGTGGGCAACGGGAGCTCCGGAAGCGACCGTCTTGGTGGGACGAGACGGGTCGATGTGGTCGCTCGTGTGCGAATGATGGACAGTCGCCGACGTCTTCGCCAGCTGCGTACAGTCCCGGGTAGCGATGGCCGATGGAGGAAGTCCAGCCACGGAGGGGTCCCGAAAGGACGCGACAGATGAGACGACTGCTATTGGCGATGACGATCGTCGGGTTGACCTGGACAGCTCCTCAGAGCGCGCAAGCGGGACTCGGGTCCTACCTGAAGAACTCGACGATGAAGCTCGCGTACGCTGTGGGGGATATTGTCTACTCCCCACTCGAGATCATCATCAGTCCCATCACACACGGGATTGACTTCGACCGCCACGATGTTCCGGCGATCATCGGCGCGGTCGGCATCGGTGTGCCGGTGGGCGTCGTCAAGTCCTACGTCCGCTATTACCGGGGTTTCTGGGATCTGATGACCTTCCCTCTGGTGTCGGAGCGCCCGCGCCGCTGGGAATGGACCGTAGGCGGCCATCAGCTTCCGCTGACGGAGACGCTCTTCGACGACGAGCCCGTCTACATGAGCGAGGACGCGCTCCCCAACCGGTGATCCGGTCTAGGGGGAGCGGACGACCTCGGGTTTGAGGATGTCGTCCGAGTCTGCGACGCGGAAGGTTCGGTCCACGCCGAGCTCCTCCCAGGAGATCTGCGATCCGTCCGCGCGGGATACCGTGAATCCCGCGTCGCGGATCATCCGGTAGGTATCGCTCGCCGGCCGCCCTCGGGTCGTCAGGTAGCCCTCGACGAAGAGAGAGTTGGCCGGGTAGAGGGCGAGTGGCTCCATCGCTCCCAGGTGACCCTCGCGCCCCGCGGCGATCCGGATCTCGGCGCTCGGATTGGCGAGCCGGAACATCGCCAGAATGCGCAGTGCCCGGTCGGGGGTGATGCTGCCGTCGGATAGGATCGGATTGCCTTCGATCGGGATCAGGTAGTTGACCGGGATCGAGGCCACTTCGAGCTCGCGAAGTCGCAGTGCGACCTCGACGATCTCCTCGTCCTTCTCACCCATCCCCACGATCATCCCGCAGCAATTCTCGAGTCCGACGCTGCGGGCCGCCTCGATCGTCGCGATACGATCGGCGTACGTGTGCGTGGTGCAGATCTCGCCGTAGCGCGCCTCGCTGGTATTGAGGTTGTGGTTCAGGCGATCGACCCCCGCGTCCTTGAGGACCTGGGCCTTCTCCACATCCAGCAGGCCGACGGACACGCAGACCTGCACCGGGACCTCGCGCTTGATCTCGCGTACTGCATCCGCAAGGCGCGAGATCTGTCCCCGGGTGGGGCCTCGCCCGCTCGCCACGATGCAGTAGCGGTAGGCACCGATCCGATACGCGTCATGGGCCTCGGCGAGCAGCTCGTCCTTGGACTTCCAGGCGTAGGGCTGGAGCGGTGCGGTACTGATGTTCGATTGGGAGCAGTAGCCGCAGTCCTCCGGACAGCGCGCGTTCTGTGCGTTGCTGAGCACCTGCACCTGCACGGTACGGCCCCAGTAGTGGTCCCGTACGCGGAAGGCCTCGTGTAGGAGCGGGAGCAGCGGAACCTCTGGCTTCAGCAAGCGCACCAGCGTCGCCGCTTCCAGAGAGGCACCCTCCAAACATCGCTCGGCCAGCTTCACGGCACCAAGATATCAGATTCGCCGGAGTCGCAAGGGGACACTAGAAGGGCAGGTCGTCGACGGAATCCGCCGCCTCGTCGATCGCGTCGTGGGCTGTGTTCCCTACGCCCGGGACGATGGAAACGACGGCACCCGTCACGCGCATGGGTACGGACACGACCTTGGTCACGAAGCATCCCGTCGCGGCTGTCACCACAACAAGTAGTGCCAGTAGCAGCGCTTTCATCACTCCCCCCATTCGCCCGCGAGTCTACCGCCGCGTCGATGCACTCGCTATCGGGTCCGCTAGACGCGGCCTCGGGACTCTCCCCGGGCGATTGCGGCCGCAATCAGGTGCGCAATACGCAACGGCTCGGGGAATTTCGACTTCTTCCGCGTCGCCCGCACCAGCTGCTCAGCGGTGTTGCGAGCTGCCCCCGCGTGCGAGACGTAGAGACCGGGCTCCGCTTCGAAGGACGGCTGTGCGCGCTCCACCGTCTCGATTCGCTCCAGCAGCCCTGCGGCTTCGAGAGCATCGCGCACGCGGTGATTCGCGGTGGACCGACGTGTGACCGCGAGGACGGGCGCGCCCACCGCCGCGGCCAGAGCAGACAGATCGACTACCCCGAGCCCGGCGATGGTGATGCCCCCTAGCACGACTCCTTGAAGGGTGGGGCGTAGCCGCAGGCCCTCGATCCACTGGGCGAGGAAGTTGGTGGCGTCCGCTCCGTCCACGGGGAACTCGGTGACCGCGATGGCTTCGACGAGATCCGCTCCCTCCATCATCACGCCCACGATCGGAACGGGCTCGTGCTGACCCTTGGAGAAGGGGCCGTCGTCGATCCCGAGCACGTGGGGGCGCCGGCTGGGGGCCATCGTCGGGCGCCGCGTCAGGTCTGCTCGGTTCGCCCTGGAGGCTCTTCCCCTCCGAGCTTCTGCTCCAGAGCGCGGAGTCTCTGCTCGAGCTCGCGGATCTGCTCCCGAAGCTCGCGAATGGGCGTCACCATCATGCGCCCGAACATCTGGGTACCTTCGCGAGCCGTCAGCCACGGTCGCCCCTTGGGGACGACCCGGAGCTCGCGTTTGTCGCCAGCCCGCGACAGCTCGAGCCGGAGCTGCTCGCCCTCGGGGAACCGGCCCACGAGCTGCAGCAGCTCGTGCGGCGACCGGATGGGCTTGCCATCCGCGGCGCGAATCACATCGCCGGCCTCGACACCGGCCTCCGCAGCGGGGCTTTTGGCCCCGCCCTTCGACACGAGGATGCCCACACCGGGATCAACGCCGAAGTGCGCGCGCA
>JAUXJB010000287.1 GCA_030624945.1 Deltaproteobacteria bacterium
GGATTGCCGAGGGGCGCCCGGTGACCTCCCAGGTACCGGTGTTCCCGGAGGCGAGCTTCGAGTCCACACCCCGCGAGGAGATCCTCGCTCGCAAGGAAGACGTCCTGCGCGCCCTGGCCGAGCAAGAACCCGTGATCGTCGACGCCCGCTCCCTCGAGCGCTTTCGGGGCAACGGCGAGGAATCGACGCGCCACAAGGGACACATCCCCGGCTCGGTCTGTGTGCCTTACGGCAGCAATCTCGACGACGAGCTCGCGTTCCGTCCGACCGCGGAGCTGCGCGAGATCTACGAGAAGGCCGGCGTCCGCTTCGACCGCCCGGTCATCACCACCTGCGGCTCGGGGGTCACGGCCTCTCTGAATGCCTTTGCGCTGACGCTGATAGGCCACCGCGACGTGCGGGTCTACGACGGCTCCTGGGCCGAATGGGGCGACCTGGACGACGTTCCGCACGAGAGGAACTAATCTCGGGATGATCCCGCTCGGCGACGACATTCCCTCGCGAGGGACTCCCGTCGTCAACTACGCGATGATCGGGCTGTGTGCGATCGGCTTCGGCCTCGAGCTCACGGTCGGATCCGGCCCGGGGATCGATCGATTGATTGAGCAGAACGGGCTCATCCCGGAGCGCTTTCTCACACTCGCAGATCGCTTCGGATTTCTGCACCCGCCGCTCTACGTCCCGTTCGTGAGCGCCATCTTTCTCCACAGCGGGGTCTTTCACTTCCTGTTCAACATGCTCTTTCTCTGGATATTCGGAGAGCACGTCGAGGATCGGATGGGGCATCTGGGGTATGCCCTCTTCTACCTGGCCGGAGGCAGCGTCGCGGGCGCCGCCCACGTGGCGACCAATCCGGCATCGGTGGTCCCGATCATCGGAGCCAGCGGCGCGATCGCCGCCGTCATGGGCGCATACCTGATGCTCTACCCGCGGGCCCGTATCGAGACGCTCGTCTTCCTGGGATTCTATGTCCGATTGCTGTCCGTCCCCGCCTTCGTCTACCTGATCGCCTGGCTCGCACTCCAGCTGCTGCTCGGCAGCCTGGCGCAGGACGGCGACGATGGGCTGGCGGGGGGCGTCGCCTGGTGGGCGCACGCCGGCGGGTTCTGCTTTGGTGTTGGGCTCGCGAGCTTACTTCGCGGACAGCGACTCTTGAGTCGCTCCCCTAGGTGACCTCGGCTTCCAGGTCGGGGGAGCGGACGCCGGTGACGGTGGCGTCGACCATCTCGCCCACGCGCGCATCGCCCTTCAGCAGGACCATCCCGTCGACCTCGGGCGCCTGGGACCAGAGGCGACCGGTGGAGAAGCCGGCGGAGCCGCTCTCGACCAGGACGCGGACGCGCCGACCCACGTGGGCCTCGAGTCCCTTGCGCATGAGATCGCGCTGCAGCTCCATCAGGTGCCGATATCGCGCTCGAGCGACGCCGACCGGCACCTTGTCCGCGAGGGTCTCCGCGCGCGTGCCCTCCTCATCGGAGTAGCGGAACACGCCGACCCGATCGAAGCGGGACTCCCGGACGAACTCGCACAGCTCCTCGAAGTCCTCATCCGTCTCTCCGGGAAATCCCACGATGAACGTCGTGCGGATCACCACATCCGGGATGCGCTCTCGCACCCTGGCAAGCAGGCGTCGCTGACGATCGGGTGTCGTTCCACGCCGCATCGCCTTCAACATCCGGTCGCTGGCGTGCTGGAGGGGCACATCGATGTAGGGCAAGACGCGTTCTCCGCTCGCGAGCACGTCGATCAGAGCGTCGGTCACGGCACTGGGATAGAGGTAGAGGAGGCGCACCCAATCGACGCCTTCGATCCGGTCCAGTGCGCAAGCCAGCTCCGGCAGGCGCGGACGGCCGTAGATGTCCTTTCCCCACGAGCAGGTGTCCTGCGAGACGACGTTGAGCTCGCGTACTCCCTCGCGCCCCAGTGCGCGCGCCTCTGCCACCACGGACTCGAGCGTCCGGCTCTGAAAGCGCCCTCGAATGCCGGGGATCGCGCA
>JAUXJB010000135.1 GCA_030624945.1 Deltaproteobacteria bacterium
GCGATCACCTCTCGACTGACGAGCGAGCACTTCATGCCCTCGGTGCCCATCGAGATGCCGTCGCTAACCGTGATGGTGCCGAATGTCTGCGGCATGCCCCCCGCCGCGCGGATCGCCCCCGCCCCGGCGAGGGAGAGATCGCCGAGCCCGTCGTTGCAGGGGGTGATATCGCTCTGTCCGTTTGCGACGCCCACGATCGGCTTGCCGAAGTCGGCGTCCTCGAACCCCACCGCTCTCAGCATGGCGCGGTTCGCGGCCCGGTTATCACCCTCGGTGATCAGCTTGCTCTGCCGGTTGAGTCCGCCCTCGCTCATGAGCCTATTGTAGCCGCCTCAGCGTTTCCGGAAGCTGGCGGCCCTCGGCTCGCGCCGCCCGCACCAGGCACAGAAGCGCCAGAACTCGCGCGAAACGGGCCCGCGACAGCGTGGGCAGCGTTCCGGGAGATCAGGGTGGCTCCAGGGGCGCGCCGGCTTGCGTTTGCAGAGGGGGCAATAGCGCATGAACAATCGCAGCTGTCCGGCGCAACCGCGACGACTGCAGTTGCGCACAGCCCGGGGATCGCGGCGCGGCGCCCCCCCGCTGCCCTCGAAGCGGCCCTCGTAGCACCAGGGGCACGCGGTCCATTCCGGGAGCACCCCGCGCTCGCAGCAGGGGCAGATCAGGCTGGCAGACGTGATCTCGGCAAACGAGTTCTCGCCGCTCCCGCACCAGGGACAGTACGGCATCTCCTCGGCAATCGGGGCGTCGCAGCGGTGGCAGCGGTATCTCATCCGCAGGGAGCCGCCGTGGGCCTTGCGGAACAGCTCCGCCTGGACGGCGAGGGGCGAGGGCGGCGGAGCCTTGACGCGTCGACGGCGCCGCGGCCGCACGCGACTCGACGCCTGCTCGGCCTTCTCGAGTGCGCGGTGGAACCGAATTGCGTCTGCGTAGCGCCTGCGGGGCTCGAACTGGCACGCCTTGCGAATCACCGGCACGTAGGGCGCGGGGGTCCGGGACGTGAAGCGCGCGTAGCCCGGAGGCGGCCAGTCAAAGGGCCAGGTGAGCAGCTTCCCGCTCAGCAGCTCGTAGGCGATCAGCCCGAGGGAGAAGACATCGGAGGAGAGCGTCGGCCGGCCGTAGGCCTGCTCGGGCGCCATGTATCCGAGCGTGCCGACGTCGGTGAGGGTGTGCTCGGCGCCGGCAAAGCGCGATACGCCGAAGTCGCCCAGAGCCGCATGGCCATCGGCGAAGATGAGGATGTTGTCCGGCTTCACGTCCCGGTGTATCAAGCGACGCTCGTGCGCGTAGGCGAGTCCGGCCGCGACGTCGCGGATGACCCGGAGGGCGACCTGGCCGGAGCGACGGGCACCCGCGTAGCTCGCGAGCGAGGTCCGGGCGAGCTCGGTCACCTGCACGAAATGGCCGTCTATCCAGTCGGCGTTCCGGATGGGCACCGTGTTGGGATGGCTCAGACGAGCGGCGATCCGCGTCTCGCGCTCGACCTCGGCCCGTCCGTACTGATCGACGACCGACGGCAAGATGATCTTCAGGGCGACGCTACGCCGCTCGATCGCGTCGCGCGCGGCCCATACCTCCGCCGCCGCTCCGGTTCCGATCCGCCGCTCGAGCCGGTACTTCCCGACACGGACTCCTCTGCGCAAAACCGCAGCCACGCCTACAAGCCTCCCCGACCAATCCGGATCAGCCGCAGATCAGCCGCATACCACCCCCCTGATCCCAGAACCGAACTTAGCCATTCGGATCCCGGAGCCGCCAGCCGAGCCGAGTCCTCCCCCGCCGGGGCGGGGCGGAGGCGCCGGCGAACGACTGGAATAGCGCGGGGCGAGGCCTCATAATCCCCCAGATCGGCCAGGGAGAGGAGCGAGATGGACGAAGAACGCGTCAAGCAGATCGTCAGTGACATGCGGTTCGACAGCGGCAAGGGCGACATGGCGATCGACGAGATCGCGGTGATCCAGCCGGGACTCGCGAGGATCATGCCGGAGGTCGGCACTCGCGCATGGAAGCTCTACTACGCCGCAAAGGCCGAGAACTGGCCCAACGCGATGTACCAGTGGAAAGAGGCCAAGAAGCTCCTGGAGCTCGGAGCCTACACGCGACCCAAGTACGAGGAGTCTATCGAGGAGTACCTCCGCGACGACTGGGCGCCGATCGAAGCCGCGATCAAGGACGAGAACCTCGAGAAGTTCCTGGCGGCCTTTGACGCTTCGGTCGACTCGGCCAACGCCTGGCACGAGCAAAAGGACAAGCCCTACATCCGCTGGAAGGTTCCGGACCAGCCTCCTCCCGATCTCGACCTCACCCCCCGCAAGTAGGCGGCCGCGAGCGGCGCGACGCGCACCCCGTGCCGTAGCTAGCGCGCGAACCGTTCGCGGAGCTTGAGGCGCTCCTCGTACGTGCTCCGGACCAGCTGGGCGTCGCGGATGAAATGCTCGAGCTCGGGGATCAGGAGCGCCTGCGGACCGTCGCAGAGCGCCTCCCCGGGGTTCGGGTGGAAGTCGACGATCACCATGTTCGCGCCGGCCACGACTCCCTGTGCCGTCACGTGGAAAATATCGAGGAGGCCGTCGGGTGAGACCTCGCGCTTCCCGACCGAGTGGGAGGGATCGATACAGACGGGGAGCCTCGTCAGACGCTTGATGACCGGCACGTGTGCGAAGTCCACGAAGTTGCGGTGAGGATCTCCGAGATTTGTCTTCATCCCTCGCAGACCGAAGATGATCTTGTGGTTCCCGCTCGACGCCACGTACTCGACCGCGTTGAGCGACTCCTCCAGAGTGATCCCCATGCCGCGCTTGAAGAGCACCGGGTACTCCTTCTGGGAGCCTACTTCCTTCAGAAGCTCGAAGTTCTGCGCGTTCCGCGTGCCGATCTGCAACATGACGCCCGTAGGCCGACCGGCCTCCTCGAGCGCCAAGTCTACATCTTCGATCTGCCCGGCGGTGAGCACCTCCATCGAGATGACCTTGATGCCGTACTTGCCCGCGAGCTCGAAGAGATAGGGCAGGCACTCCGACCCTCGACCTTGGAAGTCGTAGGGACTCGTGCGGGGCTTGTAGGCTCCGGCGCGGGTGGTCTCGATCCCGTGCTCTTCGAGCGCCCGGAACATGGCCTCCACGTTCTCACGCGTGTCCACCGCGCAGAGCCCGGGAAAGAGGTGGAAGCTGTCCTGGCTGAAGTTGAGGCCGTTGTACTCGAAGCCCAGGGCCTCGGCCTGGCCCTCGTGTCGCCCGATCGAGCGGTAGCGCTCGCGAATGCGGATGACGCGCTCGACCCCGGCAAATTCCTCGAACTGCTCCTCGGAGATCGTACCCGTGGCGCCGATCAGGTAGACCTCGGTGAGCGACCGCGTCGCCCCCTGGATGGCGCTCACCTCCGTGTGCACGTCCGGGTAGCTCTCGGCCAGGCGGACGACCCCCCGCACCTCTTCCGAATCCGGAAGAACGCTGGACTTCATTACGATGATCATGGCCCGCGAACTATATCCGCTTTGGGGACCGGCGTCTCACCGCGCCCCCGCTGTGGTAACGTGCAGCAGTCTCCGGGGGTTCCGATTGAATCGCGGCCTGCCCTTCCTCGCAGCTCTCGCCCTTCTGGTACTACCACGCTATGCCACCGGCGCGGAGCAGGACGATCCGTCTGGCGTGGCGCTCTACGAGACCGAGTCGACCCGGCGTCCCTCCGAGCTCCTGAAGACACCGGCCTCGATCTCGGTGATCTCGGCCGAGGAGATCCACCGAGCCAGGCCGGCCACCAGCCTGGACGAAGCCCTCGACCTCGTACCGGGAGTCTTCGCGCAATCCGGCCGCAATTTCGCTCAGGACACTCGCATCGCAATTCGGGGATACGGGGCGCGCGCGCAGTTCGGGGTGCGCGGGGTGAAGATGCTCGTCGACGGAGTACCGACCACGCTCCCCGACGGCCAGACCGAGCTGGACTCTCTCGACCCGATATTCATCGAGCGGATCGAGGTCCTGCGCGGCCCGGTCTCCTCGCTCTACGGGGGAGGAGGAGGAGGCCTCGTGTCGGTGACGACGATCGAACCGAGTGCGAAGACCGAGCTGGTACTGCGCACGCTGTTCGGCACCGATCACCTCTCCCGCTACTCGGGCATCCTGACGGGCACGCAGGCGGGCACGGGCTACGTGATCGGGCTCGCCAGGACGCGAGCGACGGGCTACCGGGACCACGCTCGGGCCGAGCAGACCGTGCTACACACCAAGTTCTCGCGGGAGACGGGGGAGGGCAGCCAGCTGCGCCTCGGATTCTCGGCCGTCTGGGCGCCCCAAGCGCAGGATGCCGGCGGCCTCAGTGCGGCGGATGTCGCCAGCGACCGCAGCGCCGCGCGTCGGGCAAATGTCGCGCGCGACGCGGGCGAGAAGCTCAACCAGCAGAAGCTATCGCTGTCGCTGCGGCGGGTGCTCGGACCGGGTCGCGATTTCGAGGCGAACCTCTACCGGGTCTGGCGCGACTTCTCCAATGCCCTCCCGATCGACCGGCGGGTCGACTTCGACCGGACGGTCACCGGGAGCTCCTTCCTCTACCGGGGTACCTCGCCGCACGTGCGCTGGATGGTTGGACTGGACGTGGATGTGCAGAAGGACCGGCGCCGAAACTACGAGAACCTGGGAGGAGCGCGCGGGGCTCTGACCCTGCGCCAATCCGAGACCGTTCGCTCCGTGGGCCCCTGGGTCCAGGCAGAGATCGAGCTCCCAAAGGGCTTCGGGTTCGTAGCAGGCCTGCGTTACGACTGGATCGAGTTCGTGGTCGGCGACCGCCTCGTCAGCCCCACGAACGGCGATCGCTCGGATCGGCTGCGCTTCCGCGAGCTGTCTCCACGTGTGGGATTGCGCTGGGATCAAAGCCGGGCCCTGCACCTTTACGCCAACCTGGCGACCGCGTTTCGGGTACCCACGACCACGGAGCTGGCCCCTTCCGACACCAGCGGCGGGTTCGCCTCCGATCTCGACCCCGAGAGGACTCTGGGCTTCGAGATCGGCGCCAAGGGCCTGGTGCGGGAACGCATCTACTACGACATCGCCGCGTTCGACCTGCGGATCGACAACGTCGCGGTCGGGTTCGACGAGGGAGGCCCCACCGTCTTCCGGGATGCGGGCGAGGTTCGCCGGCGCGGCGTGGAGATCGCAGTCTCGGCCCTGCTACAGCCCGGACTCAGCCTGCGGGCAAGCTATACCTACGCGGACTATCGGTACGTCGACTTCGACGTGATCAGCGGGCTCACGGTCACGGAATTTGACGGGCGACGGGAGCCCAA
>JAUXJB010000196.1 GCA_030624945.1 Deltaproteobacteria bacterium
AGTTGCTGCTCGCGACGTGCAACACGCCGCGCGAGCTCTATGGCAGTGCCCAGCTCGCATCTCGAGGGATGTTCGCAAAGCTCGGAGACCTGGACGGGTTCCCGACGCGCTTCGCGCTCGTCCGGTCGCCCGACGATCGGGTCGACCCTCCCGAGGCGCGGCGTCCCGCTCCGCGGCTCGCCGCGGGGCCTGAGCCCGACTGGGCTCCTCGCCCGAGCGTTCCTGCTACACCGGGCGGTGGCAAGGCCTGGGAGGGTGTGGGCATCCTCGAGTTTGGCTCGGGCGCGGCCGGGCCGATCGGTTCGCGCTACTTCGCCGAGCACGGCGCGACCGTCGTTCGCATCGAGTCGAAGTCGCGACCGGAGTTCCTGCGCATGATGGCCCTGGCCGCGAAGAGCCCGCACGGCGTCGAGGGCAACCAGGTGTTCAACTCGATGAACGTCGGCAAGCGCAGCGTGACCCTCAACCTGAAGACGCCCAGCGGTCTCGAGGTCGCCAAGCGCCTGGTGTCCTGGGCAGACCTGGTCGTGGAGAACTTCGCGCCCAAGGCCATGCGCGGATTCGGGCTCCACTACGACGCGCTCGTGCAAGAGAAGCCGGATCTCTTGATGATCAGCGCTTGCGCGAATGGCCAGACCGGCCCCTACCGGGACTACCCGGGCTTCGGATCACAGCTGTCCGCCCTGGCCGGATACACGCACCTCACCGGCTTCCCCGACCGCGCACCCGTCGGACCCTTCGGCACGATCACCGATGCCGTGGCGCCGCGCTTCGTGGCGACGGCCATCGGAGCCGCGCTCCTGTACAAGCGCCGCACCGGTCGTGGGCTCTACCTCGACCTGTCTCAGGTCGAATCCGCGGTCTACACGCTGGCACCCTGGTTGCTCGACTTCGCGGTGAACGGCCGGATCGGCGACGCGATGGGAAACCGCTCGCCGCGCACGGCGCCGCACGGGGCCTTCCCCTGCCGCGGAGAGGATGCCTGGGTGGCGATCGCCGTGTGGTCGGACGACGAGTGGCGGCGGCTCGCGAAGCGGGCCGGGATCGAGCGACCCGATTTCGAGACGCTGGAGGGCCGCTTCGCCGGACAGGACGAGCTCGAACGATGCCTCGCGGAATGGACGAGCGGGCGCACGTCGCTCGAGGTGGCCGAGCAGCTGCAAGCGGAGGGGATCGAGGCCGTGCCCGTGCTGACCACCGAGGAGGTCTACGACGACCCACAGCTCGCCGAGCGCGAACACCTCGATCCGCACGAGCATCCGGCTTGGGGCGAGTTCACCTACGAGCGCAACGGTTTCCGCCTGAGCAACGCGCCCAGCGGCTACCCGGGCCCCGCACCGACCCTGGGGCAGCACACCCGCGAGGTGCTCCGCGAGCTCCTCGGCTACGACGATGCGGAGATCGATCGGCTCGAGGCAGCGGGCGGCGTGGAGTGATGGGAGGCGCTCAGACGCGCCGGAACTTCACGAGCGTCATGTCCTCGGTGACGGGAACGAAGACGGCCTCGACGGGCATGCCCGCGTAGATCTCCTCGGGAGGGCAGTCCAGGACCTGGCTCTGGAAGTGGATGCCCTCGTCGGTGAGCACGTCGACCACGTTGTACGGCAGGTCGTCCTGAAAGGCGGGTAGCGTTGGGCCGTGCACGATCGTCCAGGTGTAGATCGTGCCGCGGCCGCTCGCTCGCTCCCAGCTGAGGCGCGTCGATAGGCACTCCGGGCAGACCGGGCGCGGGTAGTGGCGCCACGTGCCGCAGTCCGCGCAGCGCTGGAAGCGCAGCTCGCCGCGCTGGGCGGCCTCGTAGAACTCGTGGTTGTCCAGCGTCGGCTGCGGGAGCGGCTGCTGGCGGGTCATCACTTGATCGCGCACGCTGCTCATCACGCCCTCCGCAGGATCACGCCGCCCGTCGGGTCGGTATTCGCGCCGACCGTGAGGACCAGCTCGCAGTCCGGGACCTGCGAGGTCGAGGTCCCGCGAATCTGGCGCACCGCTTCGAGCGTGTTGTTCACCCCGTGGATGAAGGCCTCGGAGAGCTGCCCGCCGTTCGTGTTCGTGGGCAGGCGCCCACCCTCGAAGTAGAGCCCCTGATCCTCGACGAAGGGACCTCCCTCGCCGCGCTTGCAGAAGCCGTAGTCCTCCAGCGCGATGATCACGAACGAGGTGAAGAAGTCGTAGCAGAAGAAGGCGTCCATGTCGGAGGGCTTCAGCCCCGAGTTCTCCCAGAGCTGCCGGCCCGTGCGCGCGGCGCTGTCCTCGTCACGCGACCGGCCCAGCAGGGTCGAGAGCCGGATGTGGTGCGAGCCGGCCGCCAGCGCACCCGCGTGGATCAGCGCGGGAGGCTGCCTGTAGTCGCGGGCGCGCTCCGCCGACGTGAGGATGAACGCGCACGCTCCGTCCGTCTCGATGTTGCAGTCGAAGAGTCGCAACGGCTCCGCGATGAAGCGCGAGCTCAGATGGTCCTCGATCGTCATCTCCTGGCGCATGACCGCGTTGGGGTTGCGCTGCGCGTGCCTGCGCTCCGCCACCGCGACCTCGGCGAACTGCCGATCGGTCGTGCCGTACTCGATCATGTGGCGCTTGGTGATCATCGCCATCTCCTGGAAGGCGGTGACCAGCCCGTGCGGCACGTGCCACTGGTTGAGCCCCGGCAGGCTGGTCGCTGTGCGCTCCCAGTAGCGCCCGCCGAGATTCCCGGCCTTGCCGTAGACGGACTGCTTGCCGCGAGCTCGCGATCGGAATACGAGGATGTTCGTCGCCATCCCCATGGCGATCGCGAGCGCAGCGTGGACGAAGACGGACACGGACCCGCCCCCGCCCCAGCTCGTGCACACCTGGTAGCGGAGCTCGGGACTCAGGATCGAGAGGAGCTGCTCCTCGTCGGTCGTCTCCATGTCGTAGCGGACGACGCCGTCGACGTCGTGCGGGGAGATCCCGGCGTCTTCGCAGGCGGCCACAATGGCCTCGACGGCCATGTCGAACTCGGAGCGCCCGAGGCCCTTCGAGAACGGGGTCTGCCCGATCCCGACGATCGCGGCCTGGTCTCGAATCGCGTTCACGAATCCGATTCTACAGGAAAGAGTCGCTTCGCGTACAAGACGGAACTCTGTCTTGCTCGTCGATCAGAGCTGGAGATGTTTGCGCACATTCTCGGCGAACTCCTCTGCCACCTTCTCGTCGTTGAGCGCGCTCTCGACGCGAAAGGGCACCTCGACGCCCTTGCGGCAGGCCGGGCGTGCCACCATGGTGTCGAGCCAGCGCCTCAGGTTCTCGAGGCCATCGATAGGCACTCCCGACCACTTGTAGGTGCGCACCCAGCACCAGTTGGCGATGTCCGCGATGGAGTACTCGTCTGCCAGCCACTCGCTCTCTCCGAGGCGGCGGTCGAGCACCTCGAAGAGCCTGCGCGATTCGTGCTGGTAGCGGTCGATCGCCGGCTGGATCTTCTCCGGGAAATAGCGGAAGAAGACGTTGGCCTGCCCCATCATCGGACCGATGCCGCCCATCTGGAACATCAGCCACTGGATCGCGCGTGAGCGACCTTTTCGATCACGGGGCAGCAGGCGGTCCGCCTTCTCGGCCAGGTAGAGCATGATCGCGCCCGACTCGAAGACGACGAGGTCGTCCTCCTCGCGATCGACGATGACGGGAATGCGGCCGTTCGGGTTGAGCTCGAGGAACCACTCCTCTTTCTGCTCGTTCTCACCGAGGTTGACGGCGTGGGTCTCGTACGGGAGCTCGAGCTCCTCGAGCGTGA
>JAUXJB010000071.1 GCA_030624945.1 Deltaproteobacteria bacterium
CACACGAAGGGCCACTCGGGGGCGCCGCCGTCCAGCCCGTCCAGCAGGAAGAGATGACGCTTCCAGGGGACGAGCCCGAGCGACGACGCACCGACCATCGACCCGACGTCTGGAGCCCAGGCCCCGGCCGCATTCACCAGACAGGACGCCTCGATCGGCCCTCGGCTGGTCTCGACCCGATAGGGCGCGGAGCCGGAGATGCCCAGGACGTCGCGGTCACATTGCAGCTTCGCCCCTCGCGCGCGCGCGCCCGCGAGGTAGTGCTGAAGCAGCGCCCAGATATCCATCACACCGTCTCCCGGGGTCTCGAGCGCGGCATCGAAGTCGTGCCCGTCGAGTGCCGGGACGCGCCGGCGAGCTTCCGCCGGCGACAGAAGCGCGGAGGGGATAGCCGGATCACGCGTGCGCTCGAGCTGTTCGCGCGTGCCCAGGAGCAGGGACCCACAGGAGCGGAAGCCCAGCTGGGAGGCATGTTCCTCGTAGTAGCGGCGACTCTCCACGACGGCGCTGCGAATCGCCGCATCCTCGACCGACTGCAGGACCAGAGAGGCGTTGCGCCCAGAGGCGTGTGCGCCCGGCACGACCTCACGATCGAGGATCAGGATCGAGGCGCGCGAGGCCTGGCTCAGATGGAATGCCATCGAGGCCCCGGCAAAGCCGCTGCCGATGATCAAGACGTCTGTCTGCTCCACGGACTTCACCCTCGCCCGAGCGTACCCGGGTGCAGCGGTGCCGATCGCTGCATCGGGCTGCGAGTATACTGAGGCCGCGGAGGTGCGCGGGTTTCTTGTTCTACGGCTGGGTCATCGTTGCGATCACCTTCCTGACGCACTTCGTGGTGAACGGGACCATCTTTTACTCGTACGGGATCCTGCTCAAGCCGATAGTGGAGGACCTCGGCGGCTCGCGTCTGGCCGTGAGCTTCGCGCTGCCGCTGTGCCTCATCGTCGCCGGTGCGGCCGCGCCATTCGTCGGTCGCGCTGTCGACCGCGGCTCGACCCGCGCCGTCATGCTCGCGGGTGCGGTCTGCCTCGGGGGCGGCTTCTTCGCGCTCGCGGCCGTGAGCCGGCTCTGGCAGTTCTACCTGGCCTTCGCCCTGCCGATCTCGGTAGGAATGGCCCTGCTGGGCGGCGTCGCCAACACGGCCCTCGTCGCGAACTGGTTCGAGAGACGTCGGGGCACGGCACTCGGGATCTCGCAGATTGGCGTCTCGATCTCGGGCATGGCCATGGCCTACATCTCGAGCTGGCTCGTCTCGGAGCTCGGCTGGCGGGGCACCGCGTCCGTCTTCGGGATGGCGCCACTCGTCCTGCTGATCCCCCTGCTCTGGCTCTTCGTGGTGAACCGCCCCGAAGACCGAGGACTGCGCCCAGATGGGGATCTGGCGCCGGCGCGAGTGCCGGAGACCGTGGCGGCGGTCGCCGCCGGGGACCGCTGGACCGCCGAACGCGTACTTCGGGAACGCACCATCTGGATCCTGGCGATCGTCGTCGGTCTCAACTTCGCGGGCGCCACCGCCGTGATCCTGCAGATCTACCCACACGCGACCGACCTGGGCTACAGCGCCACCCAGGCCGCCAGCATCCTCTCCGTGATGGCCGGCCTGGCGGCGTTGGGGAAGGCGGTGTTCGGATGGTTGTCGGACCGCTTCGTCCCGCGCGGCTGCCTGTGGCTGGCCGTGGCCCTACAGATGCTGGGACTGCTGGGGATCATCAACGCGCCCAGCCACCTGTCGATGCTCGCGGCGAGCGCCCTCTTCGGACTGGGGTACGGCGGCGTGATGCCGCTCTGGGGTGTCCTGCTGGGCGCGATCTACGGTCGTCTCATCTTCGGTACCGTGATGGGCCTCATGACCCCCATGATGGTTCCGTTCGAAACCCTCGGAATTCCATTCGCCGGCTGGGTGTTCGATACCACCGGGAGCTACCACAGAGCATTCGTGACGTTCCTGGGAGTGTACGCCGCCTCGGCGCTGATCCTGGTCTTCCTGCGCGTCCCGAAGGCCGAGGTTGAGCGGGTCTCCGCGCCGATAGCGCGCGGGGCGAGCGAGGCCGCAGACGGCTAGTCCCCCCCTCCCAGAGGTTGGCGGATCTCCTCGAGCACATAGGCGGAGGCAGCGGCACGTCGGGCGGCCTCGCCGATCAGCTCCCGCGCCCGCGAATCGCTGAGCGTTTCGAGGAGCTGGGCGAATACGCCCCGGTAGTGATAGTCGGGCTCGACGCGGACGCGCGCGACGAGCTCTCGGGCCCCCGCGGCACGCGGGAGCTCGTAGTCGAGCCTCACAGACTCGCCAGGAAGCACGCGCGTGTCGAAGATCTCCTCGCCGCGCGCCAGATCCACCTCGCGGCCGATCGTACCCGCAACGAGCGTGTCCGGCAGCTCGGCGCCCTCGGCATCGGCCTGGTAGATCTCCAGGAACACGCGCGGGGTGATGTAGGTAGGGAACGCGTGACCGACATCCCGGTTCTGGAGCACCAGCGATGCCCCCACCCCATCGCCGCCGGGTTTCGCCGGGAAGAGCTCGATCTCGACGGCCTGCCGCACCATCTCGCGGTCGTGGATTCCCCGCCACAGGTGTGCCCGGTCCGGCATGTGGCAGTCCTGACATTGACGACCCGCAGCCGCCTGGGGACTTTGCGCCCATTCCCAAAACGTGTTCTCGATGGGCTTTCCGTTCACACCGGCATCGTCGAAGAACTGGTGGCACTCCGCGCAGAAGCGACTCTCGAGGTACTCGCCTCGAATCTCGAAGCCGCCGTGCGGGAGCGGCTCCGCCTGCGGCCCGGCATCGGCGCGCCGCGGGGGCCCCAGGGTCCGGTACCCCCGCACGTGGCAGCCGGCACAGATCAGACCCTGCGCGCGCAGCCCGACATCGAGGGCGGCATTGGGTCGCAGCGCCGCATCGAACGGCTGCTGCTCGGCCAGGGGCGCGTGACAGCGCTGGCAGTTCCGGACCTGGAGCGGATGGGCCAGGCCGCCCTCGATCAGCTGCCCCGCCAGACCGGGGGAGTAGGCGGCGGCGTGCAGCGAGCCGCTCCACTGGGCGTACTGCTCCGGATGGCAGGCGCCGCAGGTCGCGGGGTCGAGCGAGGCCTCCGCGGTCGAGAAGCCCTCGGGCGGGGCTCCCTGGGGCAGGACGGGCAGGGTCCAGTGAGCGGCGAGGAACGGACCGAGCACCGCGTCCCGCTCCAGACCGGGGGTTACGGAGCCCGGGTCATCCGACCGCTCGTCCCCGCAGGCCGCGAGGGCGAGCGCCGAGACCAAACAACAGCAGCTCAGCACGAGCTTCCGCTTTCTCGAGCCGCCGGGCACCTCAGAAGCCATACGAGACCATGACTGCCCAGGTTACGGGGCCTGCAGAGGCGGCGTCGAGCGGCGGCTGCTCGCGGCCCCGCCACTGGCTACTATGACGGCCGTTCCATGACCCAGGCGCAGAGCGACAGCTTCGAGATTCCCGATCTGGAGAGCCTCCGGCGCCTCATCCCCAAGTACGAGCGCCCGGGTCCGCGTTACACCAGCTATCCCACGGCACCCGTGTGGAACGAGGAGTTCGGGGAGGACTCCTTCCGCGAGGCGCTGGGCAGGGCGCAGAACCGACCGCTGTCGCTCTACATCCACATTCCCTTCTGCGAGCGGTTGTGTTCGTTCTGCGCCTGCAACCGGGAGATCAACCGGGACCACTCCATCGCCGGACCCTACCTGGATGCGCTCGAATTGGAGGCGGAGAGAATCGCCGAGGCGATCGGCGGTGAGCGGCGCTGCATCCAGCTCGCGGTCGGCGGCGGAACCCCCACATACCTGTCCGTCCCCGAGCTCGCTCGGATGTGCCGGATTGCCGACGCGCACTTTCCCCCGCACCCGGACGCGGAGCGGAGCATCGAGATCGATCCGCGCGTGACGACCCGCGAGCAGCTGAGCGTGCTGGCCGAGCACGGCTTCAACCGCGTCAGCCTGGGCGTGCAGGACATGTCGCCAAAGGTGCAACGCGCGATCAACCGCGTCCAGCCGGCCGAGCAGACGGAGCGCGTCACGCGCGAGGCTCGAGAGCTCGGGTTCCGCTCCGTGAACTTCGATCTGATCTACGGTCTCCCCTTTCAGACCCGGGAGTCCTTCGACGACACGTTGAACCAGGTCATCGACATGCGGCCCGACCGCATCGCGCTCTACAGCTACGCACACGTCACCTGGATATCGAAACAGCAGCGCGGTTTCGAGAAGAAGGACCTACCCTCGGCTGAGCGCAAGCTCGAGATCTTTCTGCATGCGAACAAGCGCCTGTCGCAGGCGGGCTACCTCTTCTTTGGTCTCGACCATTTCGCGCTGCCGGAGGACGAGCTCTCGCTGGCCGCTCGGACCGGCGATCTGCGCCGCAACTTCATGGGGTACACGACGAAGGCCAGCGTCGACCTGATCGGCCTGGGCGCAAGTGCCATCTCGGAGCTGCGAGACAGCTATGCGCAGTCGTTCCGCCGCAGGACGGAATGGGAAGAGCGGATCCGAGCGGGGAGGCTCGCCACGATGCGCGGCTGGTCCCTTTCCGAAGACGACCTGCGACGCAAGTGGCTCATCCAGCGGCTCATGTGTCAGGGAGAAATCAGCACGGCTGCCTACGAGGACGCCTTCGGCGAGCCCCTGTCCGCACGCATCCCGTCGCTCGCCGAGAAGCTCGCGCCGCTGGTCGAGGACGGCCTGCTGGCCGCTTCCGGCGAAGACTACGAGCTCACGCCGACCGGTCGCCTCTTCCTGCGGCCCGTGGCCATGACCTTTGACGCGTATCTGAGCGAGCCGGAGCCCTCCCGGCCGATGTTCTCGAGCACGCTCTGATGCGGCGAGCGTACGCGAGGTCGCGATGATCCTGTGGCTCAAGGCATTGCACCTGATCGCGGTCGTCGCATGGTTCGCGGGCCTCTTCTACATGTTCCGGCTGTTCGTCTATCACGCGGAGAACGCGGACAAACCCGAAGTGGCCGAGGTTCTCAAGGGAATGGCACACCGCCTCTACCGCGTGATCACGACGCCGGCCATGATCGCGAGCTTCGTCTTCGGTCTGGGAATGATCGCGCTACACCCCCCGTACCTGGCCCTGGGCTGGTTCCAGGCCAAGCTCGTCCTGCTCCTCGCGTTGGGCGGGTATCACGGCTACATCGGTAAGGTCCGGCGACGCTTCGCTGCGGACGACATCTACCTGACCTCGCGGCAGTGCAGGCTTCGCAACGAGATCCCCACGCTCTTCCTGATCGCGATCGTCCTGCTCGCCGTGTTGAAACCCGCGGGCACCTGACCAGCTGTCGCGGCGCGGCGGGCCCTACCTCCCGCCCCTCGGCGGGCGTGCCGCCAGTCGAGGGGCCTCGACGAGGTTGACACGTGCCGCGCTTCGCCCGCATGGTGGGAGCTCGAGGAGCCGACACGGTGGATGGGACGGACCAGACGAACCCGAGCGAGCCACCTGAGAAGACGGGGTCGAGCTCGTGGATGCGGCGCCTGCAACACGTCAGCCTGCGGACCAAGCTGGTCGTCCCCATGGTTGCCCTCGCGGTCGTCCCCGCCGTGGGCGTTGGCGTGTTCACGATCTCGAGGATGCAGTCGGCCCTCGAACGCAGCGCGATCGAGCGGGTCCGATCCGTCACAGAGACCAGGGTCAAGTCACTGCGTCAGTTCGTGGCGAACGTGGCAGAGGATCTGCGCTTCTTGAGCAAGATACGCGTGCTCCAGGAGCTGGCTCGCGCAGAGATGGAGAACGACGGGCTGCGCAGCGAGGGCTTGCGCCAGACCGCCGAGGAGCAGCTTCTGATCTTCTCTCAGGGCGAGCGCGTCTACTACCAGGTTCGCTACCTCGACAGGACGGGCCGGGAAGTCGTGAGGCTCAACATCGGGGAGGGCGTCCCGACGGTCGTACCGACGGAGAAGCTTCAGGACAAGAGCCACAGGTACTACGTGCAGGCGGCTTTCGCTCTTCCCGAAGGGAAGATCTATACGTCCCCGATGGATCTGAACGTCGAACACGGCGTCGTGGAGGTGCCGCACCGAAGGGTGGTGCGTTACGCGGCCCCCGTGATCGGATCGGGCAGACGGGGACTCGGGCTCGTAATGATCAATGTCGATGCGGACCACCTTCTGTCCCTCATCGGCTCGCTTGCAGTTGGAGAGGAGGCGTGGCTCGTCGACGAGGAGGGTGGCTATCTGGGCTACGTCGGCTCGTCCCAGGAACGGGCCAGCCGTTTCCATCTGGATCAGGGACGAGAGATCTTTGAGGACTTCGGCGCGGAGGTCATCTCCACCATCTCCGAGGCCGGAGAAGGCATGGGGACTCTCGAGACAGAAGAGTCGATTCTCGCGTATGGCTCGATCGCATTTGATCCGCAGATGCCTGGGCGGAAGTGGATGCTGATCGTCGGCCACTCACTGGAGACGCTTCGCCCGCCCATCCGCCAAGCGGCCGTAGTCCTGCTCGTGATTGTGGCCCTCGTTGTCGCGGTGGGTGGCACGCTCGGCATCCTGGTCTCCCTCTACCTTGCACGCCCGGTCGAGGTGCTGCGCTCCGCCACGCGTCGCATTGCGGCTGGAGAGCTGTCTCAGACCGTGGCAATCACGACGGGAGATGAGATCGAAGGTCTGGCGAACGACTTCAACGCGATGATGAAGCAACTCAGCCGCGCCCAGGCGCGTCTCGCATCCTGGAATCGCGATCTGACGCGAGAAGTCGAGGAACAGACCGAGCACCTGCAACGCCTCCAGACGGGCTTTGCGCGCGCCGACAAGCTGGCGTCCCTCGGGCAGATGACCGCGGGCGTCATGCACGAGGTAGGGAACCCTCTGGCGGCGATCAAAACGCGGATACAGGTAGCCGAAGAGGGACAGAACATTGACGAGGGCTCCCAGAAGCTCCTGCGCGAGGTGCTCGACGAGGTGAACCGCTTGGCGCGGTTCCTGCATTCCTTCTCTCGGTTTTCGAGGCTCAGCGAACCCAAGATGCAGGGTGTCTCCTTGGCGGAGGTCGTCGATGGCGTGATGACACTTGTCTCACCCGAGCTCCGTCGAAGGGGCGTGAAGCTGCACGTCAATGACGTCTCCGGTATCTCGACGATCCGGGGAGACGCGGACCAGCTCCGGCAGCTCGTGATGAACCTCGTCTTGAACGCGTGCGATTCGTCGGAAGCCGGCAGCGAGGTTCGGGTCCAGCTTCGCCGCGTGGAACCTCGGCCCGACGGAAACGGAGAAGGCGGGCGGATCGTGGTAGAGGTGGAGGACGAGGGCATGGGCATGGATCCCGAGTTGCTCGGGAAGATCTGGGATCCCTTCTTCACGACCAAACCCGCCGGAGCCGGTCTCGGGCTTTCGATCTGCCGAGAGGTCATCCGCGACCACGGGGGGGAAGTCGACGTTCGCAGCAGTCCCGGGGCGGGAACCACGATCCGCGTGAGCTTCCCGCTCGTAGAAGACCCCGAGCAGGCGTCCTCAGGGAGCGAAGAACAAGGCGACAACATGTCACGCCATGGATCCCAGGCGGAGCGATGAAGATCTTCATGCTCATCGTCGAGGATGACTCGGGACTGCGATCCTCGCTCCAGCAGTCGTTTCGCAGGAAGGGATATGAGGTGCTCAGCACCTCGACGGGATCGGAAGCACTGGAGGTGCTG
>JAUXJB010000173.1 GCA_030624945.1 Deltaproteobacteria bacterium
GCGGCGTCCATCGCGGCTTCGGTAGCGAAGAGCTTGGCCATCCCCGCTTCGAGGTCGACCCGCGCACCGCGGTCCTTGGCCCGAGCGGCGCTGTGGGTCAGGAGGCGAGCTGCCTCCAGATTGGTCGCCATGTCGGCGAGCTTCTCCTGTATGAGCTGGTGCTCGGCGATGGGTTTCCCGAAGGTTCGCCTCTGCTGTGCGTAGCGGATCGAGGCCTCGAAGCAGGCGCGCACGACCCCGACGCCGCGCGCCGCCACATTGATCCGCCCGGTCTCGAGCCCGCTCATCACGTACTTGAAGCCCTGCCCCTCGCGCTCGCCGACCAGATTTTCGACCGGGACCGGGAAGTCCTCGAAGACGAGCTCGCAGGTCTTGAGGCCCCTGTAGCCCAGCTTCGGGATGTCGCGGCTGACCGTGAAGCCCGGATGCCCCTTCTCGATGATGAACATGCTCATCCCGCGGTGCGGAGGATCGGCCTCGGGATCTGTCTTCGCGAGCAGCGCGAAGGTGTTGCCGTGGCGCGCGTTCGTGATCCACATCTTTGCGCCGTTGATCACGTAGTGATCGCCGGCCCGTTTCGCGGTCGTGCGTATGGCCTGCACGTCGCTTCCGGCGTCGGCCTCGGAGAGAGCGAGTCCACCCCGGAGCTCCCCACTGGCGAAGCGCGGCAGCCAGTGGCGTTTTTGCGTCTCCGTGCCGAACTCTCGCACGATGTAGGCCATCATCAGATGGGAGTTGATCAGGCCCGGGATGGACACCCAGCCTCGGGCGAGCTCCTCGACGACCATGGCGTAGGTCGTGTAGTCGAGTCCGATGCCTCCGTATTCCTCGGGGATCGTCGCGCCGAAAAGCCCCAGCTCTTTCATGCGCTCCACGAGCGCGTGCGGGTACTCGTCCCTGTGGTCCAGCTCGCTGGCGACGGGTGCGACTTCGTTGTCGACGAACTTGCGCACCGTCTCGACGATCTGGCTCTGTTCGTCGGTGAGCTCGATCAGCATCGCATCCGCCCTCAACCCTGGCGCCGTCTATGCTATCACGCGCGGCGGATCACGCGCCGCAGCACGGTGGAGAGCAGATCGCCAGCCAGAACGATCAGGGCGCCGAGCACGACCAGGAGCATCAGCGTGTCGTAGTGGCCGCGCGTGCGGGCGTCCTCGACCCAGTAGCCCAGCGAGGCAATTCCCAGCATACCCAGCACCGTCGCCTCGCGAACGCACGTCTCCCAGCGGTACGAGAAGTAGAGCAGGAAGCGCGGGAGGACCAACGGCAGGACCCCGGTGGCGGCGATCTGGCTGCGTCGCGCGCCCAGCGCTCGCAGCGCGCGCAGCGGAGCGGGATCCGCGTTCTCGACGGTCTCGGCGCCGAGCCGACCGAGGATCCCCGCGTTGTGGAGTCCCAGTGCGAGGATCGCGGCCCAGGCGTGCGGCCCGACCAGCGCGACGAACAGAAAGGCCCACACGTACTCCGGGACGCAGCGGAGTCCGACCAGTGCGGCGCGGGTGCTGGCCACGAGCGACCGCGCCGTCCACAGCGCGGTGCGCGAAGGGGCTCGACTCTCGGGCAGGTACGGCTCCGCTGCGGCGATCGTTCGCGCCGCGAGCAGCGACCCGAGGGCTCCTCCGAGTGTCGCGAGCACGATCGCGACCAGCGAGATCGCGAGCGTGGCCAGCACCGCTTCGAGTCCGCGTTGGCCCATGAACTCCCGAGCCCACTGCCATGCGACGCTCCAGCTCCACGGCAGCTCGTGCAGTGGGAAGGGACGGATCTCGAGCAGGAAGCGCTCGAGGTTGCTCAGCCTGCGGGCGGAGACGAGGTCGGCCCAGTCCACGTCGACGAGGAACCAGCAGCCGAAGATGAGCGCGGTGAAGACGATCAGGCTCCCGCGAATGAAGCCACTGCGGGGTCGTTCCCGCCAGAGCTCGTCGACCGACACGGCAGCGCTCATGCCAGTATCCGCCGGCGCACCCCGAAGCTCCACACGTCGAAGACCGCCACCAGGAGGACGAGCGCGTAGAGGTAGGTCCAGACCTCGCCGTAGTTCGTGCTGCTGAACGACTGTCGGATGTAGAGGCCCAGGGTCGGGTATCCGAAGAAGCCGAGTATTGCGGACGAGCGCAGGGCGCACTCGAAGCGGTAGAACATGTACGCGATGATGTCGGGAAGGGCCAGCGGCAGGAGCCCGAACAGATATACCTGCGAGTTCGTGGCGCCGGCGGCGCGCAGCGCGTGGGCTCCCGAGCGGGGGGCCTCGTCGATCAGATCCGCGAAGAGCTTCCCCAGGACGCCGGAGAAGGGTAGGGCGATAGCCAGGACCGCGGCGGCGTTGGACAGTCCGAGCGCCACGAGGAACAAGACTGCCCAGAGCAGCTCGTGCACCGAGCGCAGGACCGCGAGCAGCACGCGCGTGGAGCCGAAGACGACGGGCCCCGCCATCCGGCGCAGTGTGCGCAGCGTCCGGGAGCGCGCCCCCGCGGGGTCTTCCTCCCACCAGGCTGTCGAGGCGAAGAAGCCGAGCACGAACCCCATCGGGATCGCCAGCCCCATGGCTGCCGCAGCGAAGCCGACCGTCAAGAGAGCCGCATTCGCGGCGTTCAACAACAGGGGCGGCGTCCCCGACGGGACGAAGTCCGCCTCCGAGACGAGTGCGGGAGAGACGGCACGCGAGAAGAACTCCGCGGCTACCGTCACGCCGCCGCTCCCCGGGACCAGATCCCCCAGCCGGAGCTCCAGATGCACGTAGCCCCAGAGGGCAGCCGCCAGGATCCCCGCCGTTACCAGGCTCGGCGTCCGAAAAGGAAACCGCCGAGCGACGGGCAGCGTCATGCGTCGGGCGTCCCCGAGTTGAGGTCGTAGAGCGCGGCGAACTCGTCGTCGTGGATCTCGCTGCTGGCTCGGTCGAAGGCCACACGTCCGTCGCGGATGCCGATCAGGCGCGGCAGGTATGCGCGGGCGAGCTCGAGGCTGTGGAGGCTTACGCACAGGGTGAGGCGGTCCTCTCGGGAGATACGGACCAGCAAGTCGACGGTGTCGCGCGCGCGGGCCGGATCGACACTGGACACCGGCTCGTCGGCGAGGAGAGCCGTCGGCTCCTGAAACAGCGCCCGCGCAACCGCCACGCGCTGCATCTGGCCGCCCGAGAGCCGATCGGTGCGCTCGAAGATCTTCTCACCGATCCCGACGCGCTCGAGCAGCGCGTACACGCGCTCCACGAGGCGGCGCGACGGGTACACCATCTCGCGTATGGAGCGCGCCAGCGACATCTGTCCAAGCTGACCCGCGACGACGTTCTGCGCCACGCGTATGTTGGGGATCAAGCACAGGTCCTGGTGGATGAACCCGATTCCGGCTCTCACCCGCCGGAGCTCGGTGCGGGAGAGGGAATCCAGCGCCGAGCCGTTGACCCACACCCGGCCCGACGTCACGCGCTGGCTGCCGTTCAGCAGGCGCAACAGCGTCGTCTTGCCCGCGCCGCTCGGTCCGACGAGACCGACGGCTTCTCCCGGCTCGATCCGCAGGCTCACCTCGTCGAGCGCCCTCCCGCCCGGGAAGTCGACCCGTACTTTCTCGAGCCGTAGGCCAGAAGCTGCCATCGCTCAGCGGATGAAATCGAGCTCCGACGCGAGCGTCCGGATGCTCTCGAAGTCCTCGTTGGTTGCGGGAATCATCGCCGTGCGCGGGAACGCGCTCAGCAGGTCCGGATCTCGCATGTTGATGAGGGCCTTCTGGAGCTTGTCGGTGAAGCCCGTGCCGTAGCGCTCCTCGAGTATCGGATGCGCCGTGAAGTTGTAGTCGGGGTAGACGGGCGTTTTCCAGATGATCCGGCACGCGTCCGGGTCGGTCTCGCCCTCGGCGACGCGCCGGTCGTACACCTTGTAGCTGATCGCCCCGAGGTCGAACTGGCCCGCCTCCACCAGCTCGGCCGTGCGGTCGTGGCTGCCCGAGAAGTGGATCGCGGCGAACAGCTCCTCGGGCGCCTGCCCCGTGCTCTGGCGAATGAAGTGCTCGGGCATGAGACGACCCGACGTGGATCCGGTCGAGCCGAAGGTGAAGCGCTTGCCCGCGATCCCGGCCGGGAATGCTTCACCCGGCTCCAGACCGCTATCGCGGTGGGCGATGAAGTAGGAGTAGTAGGCGGGGTCCTCCCTGCCTTGTGCGATCGCCCGCGCCCCCGCCACCGCATGGCGGGCCTGGACCCCCGTGAGACCTCCGAACCAGGCCAGCTGGATGTCGCCGTTCTTGAAGAGCTCCACCGAGTCCGCGTAGCGCGTGGCGTGCACGTACTCGACCGGGACGTCCAGCTGCTCGGAGAGATA